>CAIRTW010000202.1 GCA_903881585.1 uncultured Bacteroidota bacterium
GATTAAAGCCCTTTCTAATGGAGGAGTCAATAGAAGACCATCCAATGCTCACTTCATCACCCCGATATTATTCCGGAATATCTTCACAGCAATAGCCAGGAGTATAACCCCGAAAAACTTGCGCACTACAGCTATGCCGGAAGGGCCCAGTATGCGCTCCAGGAAATTTACGGAACGAAGCGTGATGTAAATAATAACCAAGTTAATGAGAATGGCAATCAGGATATTGTAATACTCATAAGCGGCCTTCAGTGACATTACGGTAGTTAGCGTACCAGACCCGGCTATCAGCGGAAATGCCACAGGGACTAAGGTACTGGAGCCCGCGCCACTGTCTTTATCTGGTTTGAAAAACTCCAGCCCCAGTATCATTTCCAGCCCCAGTATGAAGATAACAATGGAGCCGGCGATGGCGAACGACTTAATATCCAGCCCCATGAACTCCAGCATTTGCTCACCGATTAGGAAGAAGAGCAGCATAAGCCCGCCCGATACTACAGTGGCAAGCAGGGCATTAATCTCGCCCACTTTCTTCTTGATAGATATGATGACCGGCAGTGAGCCAAGAACATCTATTACGGCAAAAAGAGTAAAGGTGACCGTGACGATCTGAGATATATCTGTTTTGCTGAGCACAAATCCTTTCATAGTATAGCTAAGATAGCTATTTTTGCCGCTCAATTATAATAAATGGCCTTACTTAATTATAAACATACAGCCGCAGACCGGTTTATGCGCTATGTACAGATCGACACCCAAAGCGATCCTACGTCACCCTCACAACCATCTACCGAAAAGCAAAAGGACCTTAGCCGGGTATTAGTAAAAGACCTGCTGGAAATAGGCATCAGCGATGCTGCGCTCGATGAGCATGGATATGTATATGCAACCATACCCGCCACCAGCGCGAAGGATGTGCCGGTACTGTGCTACTGCTCGCATGTGGACACAGCGCCAGACTGTAGCGGTAAGGGGGTGAAGCCAATATTGCATAAGAATTATGATGGCAAGGACATAGTGCTGCCAGATGATACCTCTGTTGTGATCAGCTCTGAAAATCATACTTACCTTAAAGAACGAATAGGCGATGACATCATCACCGCATCTGGCCTCACGCTGCTGGGCGCTGATGACAAGGCTGGTGTAGCCATCATTATGGACCTCGCCAGTTACCTGGTGCAGCATCCCGAGATCAAGCATGGTAAAATCCGCATACTCTTTACCCCCGATGAAGAAGTAGGGCGGGGGGTAGCTGCAGTGGATATGAAGAAACTGGGTGCGCAATATGGCTACACGCTGGATGGCGGCGAGCGCGGCCACCTGGAAGGGGAGACCTTCTCGGCAGATGCAGCCATTGTTACGTTCAATGGCATCAGCGCACATCCGGGCTATGCCAAGGGCAAGATGGTACATGCTACTAAGGCAGCATCGGCATTTGTGGCTATGCTGCCAAAAGATGAATGGTGCCCCGAAGCAACAGAAGGAATGCAGGGATTTGTACACCCCACATCTATAGAAGGCGGGCTGGAAACGGCTACTGTGCAGTTCATCGTGCGGGATTTTGATACCGCTAAACTCGCGCAGCATGAGCAGCGCCTGAAAGAACTGGCAGAGAAGGCCGCAGCGCAGTTTCCGGGAGTTACTATCAGCTTTACCGTAAAAGAGCAATACCGCAATATGAAAGAAGTGCTGGACAACCACCCCTATGTGATGGACCATGCCGAAGAAGCCTACAAACGGGCAGGAATGACCGCCCGGCGGATGAGCATACGTGGTGGTACAGACGGGTCGCGGCTGTCATTTATGGGCCTTCCATGCCCCAATTTGTTTACGGGGGAGATGGGGATCCACTCAAAACAGGAGTATGTGAGTGTGCAGGATATGGAGAAAGCTGTAGAGACTTTGGTGCATCTGGCGCAGATCTGGGAAGAAAAAACCAAATAACATAAATTGAATTCAGCAGACATGCATGGAATTTGTTTTAAGAGTATCTTTGCAAAAACATTTCTGATATAATGGACCGGAATTATAAGGCTATTTTACTTACTATATTGTCAATATCAGTGTTTGTAATTGCCATTTGCGAGCTGGTAAGGTTCAGCCACAGGGGTGGCGATGGTATCTTTGAAGCAGGTAGGGCAGGTGAGACGTATCGCGGCGAAATATACCCGGTGCAAACAATAACCCGCACACAAAGGGCGGCAGAATTGCCAAAAACAACCATGCAGTTTTACGAAACCAAGTATAATTTCGGTAGCCTTCCGGAAGATCAGGTAGTGAAACACGCGTTTCGCTTTAAGAATACCGGTATGAATCCGCTGTACATTGCCAAAACAGATGTTACCTGCGGCTGCACTGTGCCTACTTTCCCACAGGATATGATAGGGCCGGATGCGGAAGGCGAGATCACCGTTGAGTTCAACCCCAGCGGCAAATCGGGCATACAACAAAAAAACATTATCGTACATTCAAACGCCTTACCTGAGGCCGTATCCATATCTATAGAGGCGGACGTAAAGTAGTTATGTCGGTATTGAAAAAAGTCACCAATTATCTTTCGCTGATCAAGTTCAGCCACACTGTTTTTGCGCTGCCGTTTGCTTTTATTGGCTTTACGCTTGCCGTAGTGTATTTTCATAATCTTTTCCGCTGGGAACTGCTTATTGAAATGTTGCTTTGCATGGTATTTGCCCGTAGCGCAGCAATGTCTTTCAATCGCTATCTGGACCGTAACTTTGATGCCCTGAACCCACGAACAGCAAAGCGGGAAGTGCCTGCCGGTATCATAAAGCCGCAAAATGCGCTTTTATTTACGATCATTAATTCTGTGCTGTTTGTAGCCATTACCTGGTTCATCAATCCCGATACCCACATCTGTTTTTACTTGTCATTTGTAGCACTATTCGTGATCCTGTTCTACAGCTACACCAAGCGCTTTACAGCGCTTTGCCATATTGTGTTAGGTGTAGGGCTCTCCCTGTCGCCAATAGGGGCATTTCTGGCGGTTACAGGCCATTTTGCGTTACTGCCGTTGTTTTTCTCTTTCGCCGTGCTCACATGGGTAGCAGGATTTGATATCATTTATGCACTTCAGGATGAGGCCTTCGATCGCGACAATAAACTGCACTCCATACCAGCAGCATTGGGAGTAAAAAATGCGCTGATCGTTTCTACAATGCTGCATGTACTGTCTGCATCGTTTATTATTGGCGCCGGCGTCATCGGCCATTTCAACTGGATATACTGGATAGGCGCGGCGTTCTACGCGTCCATGCTCACATACCAGCACCTGCTGGTAAAGCCGAACGACCTTAGCAAGGTTGGCATTGCGTTTGCGAATACCAATGGCATTGCAAGTGTGGTGTTTGCGGTGTTTACGATTGCTTCGTTATTGGTGTAAGGTTATAATAAACTCAGATTTCTACTTTCGAAAAGTTGACAAATCTTGTGATATACAAAACCAACAATACAAAGGCCTTTGGCGGAACACTTTTGTTACGCCCTCACCGCCCCTTTATACATCTGCTCAATGATTCTCACCACCTCTCGCCCTTCCTCAGCGCTGGTCATTACAGATTGATTGTGAAGCAGTACATCCACCACGTTTTGTATCACCTTATCGTGGTTGCTCATAGAGCCCTGGTACAGGCCGTAGTCGTTGGCCTTGGCAGTAATCTTTATCGGGGGTAGGGCAGCGGTAGCCAATTGCTGGTATTCTATAGTGTTCAGGTATTGCCCCCCAATTTTTACTGTGCCCTTTTCTGCAAAAATGGTGATAGATCCCTCCATATTGCGCTCATAAGAGCAGGTGGTAAAATTGAAATTGATGATGGCATCGTTTGCGGCCTTCATTACAAAACTACCCGTATCTTCTACCTCGGTATTATGGGTATGCGCGAAGTTCTGTATCCAGCCTTGCGCATCCTTTACAGGGCCATTGAGGTAGTAAAGTATATCAACAAAATGGCTGAATTGTGTGAACAGGCATCCGCCATCTTTGTCTTTCTTGCCACGCCAGTCGCTGCCGGAGTAGTAGTTGTCGCCACGATTCCAGAAACAGTTTACCTGTATCATAAATATATTGCCCAACTCGCGGGCAACCATTAGTTTCTTCACCTCCTGCACCGGGGGATTGTAGCGGTTTTGTTTTACCGCAAATATGGTTTTGCCAGTTTCATTTGCGGCTGCTATCATCCTGTCGCATTCTGCAACACTCATCGCCATGGGCTTCTCCACAACAGTATGCAGGCCTGCCCGCAAGCCGGCGATCGTGTGCGGCTCGTGCAGGTAGTTCGGCGTACACACGCAAAGAATATCAGCAGCTGACTGTCCGAGCATTTCCTCAATGTTTGCATAAAACGCAACCCCCACAGGTACGTGCGTCTGCACACTGACATCTGTATCACATATGGCAACCAGCTCGGTATCTGGATTTTGTAGTATTTGTCCGGCATGGCGGCGGCCTATATTGCCAAAGCCAACAATGGAAAAACGAATTTTATCGGGCATAAACTTTCAAAAGTAAAAAACCTAAACGTAATATTTGTCGTTTATTGTATAGGGATTTGTAAATTTACAAGAATACAAGCAGGTTCATTTTGATCCAACAATTAAATATGCAGGACCCAATAGAAAAAGAAGCCGAAAGGCTCAAATCGGTAAGCAGGTTTAAAGCATTTGATTTCGATCTGGACAAAAACCTGGACGGCATATTAAAGCTTGCTGCGGATATCTACGAAACACCTGTCGCTTTCATCACCCTTATTGATGAACACGATCAATGGTTTAAAGTGAAAAGGGGATTTGATGTGTCCCAGATGCCCCGCGCCACATCTTTTTGCACACACGCCATCATGCACGAGGGCGTGATGATCGTGCCCGATGCCCGTCTCGACAATCGTTTTTCAGCTTATCCATTGGTGGCAAATGCTCCGAACGTACGTTTCTATGCCGGTGCGTCGCTGGCCGCGAATGATGGGAATAATATTGGCACCCTGTGTGTGATGGATGTAGAGGCAAAGGAGATACCGGAAAATAAAAAGGTCCTTTTGGGAATACTCGCCAAACAGGCCATTCACCTCATAGAACTGGAGCTCACCTACAAAATGCTCAGCGTAAAAATGCAGCAGGTAGAGACCCAAAACAAAGCGCTGATGGATATTGCCCATATTCAGTCGCACGAATTCCGTGCACCGCTATGCAGCATAATGGGCCTTATGAACATTATAAAAGAAGACCACTACCGCGAACCAAATACCTACCTGGAAATGATGGACGAGGCTATAAAAACACTAGACGATAGGATACATGCAGTGGTGAGGAGTACGGAGATCGCTACGCAGGCTTATGTGGCCTAGATTACTTTTGGTTGACCCTGATGGTATTGTTTTCCATAGCTATCTCGCAACCGTCTATCATTTCTCTTACCACCTCCAGCGCCTGCCGCTTCACGGCAGCAGGGTAGTTTGCTACTAACTGTTGCAGGGAAATGCTTCCATGTACCTGTATAATCTTCAACAACTCCTTTTTTATCTCCTTATCATTTCTGGCCACAAAACGCTTATCCCTGCACACATCGCAATGCCCGCAGTCTTTCATCGGCTCTTCCCCAAAATAAGTGAGCAATATCCACTCCCGGCAATCCTTATTGTTTTCCAGGAAGGCGATCATAGCGTCTGTTCTTGCCTGGTGCCTTTTACGTAAGGTATCTATGCGGTTAAGGTCAATGATAAGGTGGCGGCTGTCAACGCGGTAATGGTGAAAGAATAGCTGCGGACCTTCTCCCGGCCTGTTATATTTCAGCAGCTCCATATTGTCCAGCCGTTCTAGTTTTATCAGCAGTTCTTCTTTGTTCATTTTTAGCTGCCGTGCTATGGCACTTTCTCTTACAGGTGTAGGAAAATGGAAAATGGTATTGTACATCCGCAGCAGGCCCACGGTCAGATAATGCAGATCGGGATGCGCATGTGCAAGCCCGTCCAGCGAATGTCGGTCGGCAGTAAATACTATAGTGGCAGGCTGGTAAACAGACTCACTCAGCGTCCAAAGGTCTTCCTGTTCCAGCAGTTTCAGTGCATGGATCGCTTCATTGGCTTGAAATGAGAATTTCCTGCAAAAATCCGCAAGGTCGAAAGGGTAGTACTGGTCGGGTTCCGTACCTATAGGTATTTGCAGGTACTCTACCACCGCCTGATAGACCTTTCTGAGGTACTCTTCCGGCGGATATTGCAGCGCCACGCTATCCCTTAGTCGTTTAATATCGCTGCTGTTATACAATGCAAGGGCAAGTGACTCTTTCCCATCACGTCCTGCCCTGCCAGCCTCCTGATAATATGCCTCAGGATGTTCGGGCGCATCATAGTGCAGCACCATCCTAACATCTGACTTATCTATCCCCATGCCAAACGCTGTTGTTGCCACCATCACTGGCGCCTTGTTGCTCATCCAGAGTTCCTGTGCCTGCTCCCGGTTCTCCTTGTTCATCCCGGCATGGTACACTGCGGTATTGATACCGGTTTGCGCAAGGAATTTGCCCACATTTTCTGTTTGCTTCCGGCTTCGGCAGTATATAATGCTGCAACTTGTGTCTATATTATTCTGTGTATCTGCATTCTTATTCTCGCTGTACCGCACATCATAGAATATATTATCCCGCGCAAAGCTCTGCTTGAACAAAATAGGCTTCTGTAGTTTCAGTTGCTTTACAATATCCTCCTGCACGTCCATAGTTGCTGTAGCGGTAAGCGCCAGGATGGGTGTTTTGGGAAACACTTCCCTCAATGTAGCTATTTTCAGATAGTTCGGCCTGAAGTCATGCCCCCACTGCGAAATGCAGTGCGCCTCATCTACGGCTATCAGGCTCACATCAAACTCAGTCATATACTCGCCAAACAGCCGTGTTTGCAGTCGTTCCGGGGATACATACAATAACTTATACGTTCCATGCATCGCATTGTCCAGTGTGCGCCGCACCTCGTTATACGGCATACCAGAGTGGATACAGGTAGCGGGAACATCCTGCTCCATAAGCCTGCTCACCTGGTCCTGCATCAGCGCTATCAGCGGCGAAATAACCAGGCAAAAACCATCATTCACCAGCGCCGGCACCTGGTAGCATAGCGACTTGCCCCCACCTGTAGGTAGCAGCGCAAGTGTATCTTTACCATCAAGCACACTGCCTATTATCTCCCTTTGCAGCGGCCTGAAGGCATCATAGCCCCAGTATTGCTTTAATATTTGCTCTGGCCTGGACAATATTGGAATTGGGAATTTGGATTGTTTTATCAGGCTCTATTTTCTGTATTGCTGACTCTGCTCATTCTGCTTCACCCTCTGCCATTGACAAGTTACGCCGCAACCTGATTACTAGCTATTTGCAAGTTATGTTTTTTTGCTAATTTATGAACCAGTGCAACCTCCTTTAGCCTAAGATTTTCTTTGTATTTTTCAATACCTTGTTCTACATATTCTGTTCCTTTAGTAATTGAGTTATAGGACGGGTCTCTTTGATTACCTAAGATCGCCTTTATCATTCTTATACCACTGCTGCCATGTATCTGACTGATTACATTCTTAATCTTAATGTTCATCAGGTCCAGGCATTTTTGCATTTTGTTTACTTACGCGCTACCCATGCTTATTATATCCAGCCGCTCTCTTCCAATTGCCGCATTCCATCAGTTTGCCTTCCGGTACAAAACTTTCTCTAAGAATACCTGCACTGAACAACTTCTGCATCCACCTGCAATCTTTCACGTCTGTTTTACGCCCCTTTACCTGCTTGGCTTCTTTTGGATTTACAAGACTTACTTTAATCCCGCAGCTTTCAAGCATCGAATATAAAGCCATCCAATACACTCCTGTGGCTTCCATCGCAGCCCGGACTATTTTATGCTGTTGCAAGTATTCAGCACATTGATAATAATCAGAAGTGAATGTTTTGAAGTTCGTTACTTCTTTCCCGTCCACAGGCACAAATATCTCTTCTGCTCCAATATCTATTCCTGCGGCATTTTCATAAACTGTTTCAAAAACTGTGTTTTTTGACATAATTTTATCCTTTCAAGGTTATACAATAAGATAACCTATGGCTCAAAGAAGCAAATTCAAAGTATTCTGCCATACGGGAATTACCCTTTTAACAGGGGTATCACCAAAAGGAAATAAGCAATTCTTTGAAGCAAAACTCCTTCACATGTACTGAGACACCAAAGAGGAAAACTGCTACGCTGCCATAGGTTATTTTTTTTACATGAGCTAAGTTCGAGTACAACTTGTCTTTTTCAAAGAAATTTAGCAGCCGCTAATCAGTTATTCCAAAGGAGAGGGCTGGGGGAGTAAATCGGTCTGGCTTTAAGTAATTACTATACAATGAGCAATAACTACTTCCAGTTCAAGCAGTTCAGGATAGAGCAGGATAAGTGTGCTATGAAGATAACTACGGATGCCTGCATACAAGGTGCATGGACGGCTGTATTGCCCGGTGTAAAACGGGCGCTGGATATTGGTGCGGGCACTGGTTTACTCTCGCTGATGTTGGCGCAGAGGGCCGGAGATCTAGTTATTGACGCTGTTGAGTTTGATAAAGAAGCAGCTGCACAAGCCGTTGAAAACATCCGTATATCAACCTGGAAAGACAGAATAAATATAATTGAAGGGGATGTTCGCGATTATACTTCAGAGAACAAATACGATCTGGTAATTACCAATCCACCATTTTTCAATAACAGTTTGCTGGGTGACAAAGAAAGCAGGAACCAGGCCAGGCATACCTTGTCGCTTACCTATACCGAACTTATAAAGGCGATTGCAGCCAACCTCGGCGACAGCGGATATTTTTCCATATTACTGCCCTATGCCGAATATACTCAATGGCAGGAATTGGCAAGCGGGGCATTATTCCATGAGGTTGGGAGATTGTCCATCAGTCATAGGCCAAATGCTTCCGTGAAGAGGATAGTGGGGTTGTTTAGTAAAAAAGAAGCTACAGTGAAAAATGAAAGCTCGCTCGTAATAAAGGATGCCGGCAATGCCTATAGTCCCGCGTTCATTAATTTGCTTTCACCGTTTTATCTTGATCTTTAACAATCATCATAGGCTGTTTCTTTTTGAAGGCGAAGAACAAGCAAATCAGCGCCCAGTCTATCCAGATCAAGTAGAAGCCATAATGGAAGCGGCTCCCCAGCAGCTTGTGCGAAAGATCGGTGGTGAAGTCATCGTAGGTAAAGTATAGGGCCGTGATCGCCGTCATTAGCGCCATTATGTGCAGGAGCCGCGCTGTTATTGCAGGTAGCTTTGCCTGCATTATGCTGTGGACAACGAACAAGATCAACAAGAATAGATACACAGCTATTGCGCCTTGCCACCAAATCTTTAGCAGGTTATACTCCTTATAAAAGAACGTCATGCCCACTCTGCCCAGCCACGAAGCTTTAGACAGCAGGTAGCCGGATACAATTGAGAGGCCAGCCAGTACAGTGAGGAATATAACCGAACGTTTCATTATTTTCTTTTTGTCACCTTTTTGCCGGGAGCATTGTTTTTGTTCACCGGCTTTACTTTTATGTACACCAGTTTTATGTTGCTTTTGTCGGTCTGCCGTTCATCTATTTCAAAATTTTGTGTGCTCTTTATCAGCTGTCCCAGCTTGCCAAAGCCGTAGTTGCGCGGGTCAAAGTCGGGCTCTTTCTTCATTATCATTTTTCCCACCTCGCCCAGGAAAGCCCAGCCTGATTCATCGGCCACATCGCCCACACTGGATGCTATTAGTTGTATCGCTTTTTTATCAAGAGGCTTGATCGTATTTCCGGGTGTTGTTTCTTCCTTTCGCTCTTCTTCCTCCTTTACCGCGTCAACAGCCCGTTCAGCAAGTATCTCTATATAGATAAACTGGTCGCACGCGGCAATGAATGGAGATGGCGTTTTCCGTTGCCCCATGCCTATTACCTTTACTCCCGCCTCGCGCAGTCGCAGTGCCAGCCGCGTAAAATCACTGTCGCTGGATATGATACAAAAACCATCCACTTTGCCAGTATAGAGTATGTCCATGGCGTCTATGATCATTGCCGAGTCGGTAGCGTTTTTGCCGGTGGTATAACTATACTGTTGTATTGGGGTGATGGCATTTTCCAGCAGTACAGACTTCCAGCCAGATACTGTTGGCTTTGTCCAGTCGCCATATATTCGCTTGAATGTAGGTGTGCCGTATTTGGCTATTTCTGCCATCATTCCCTTTACATTGGCATAGGGTACGTTGTCGGCGTCAATAAGAACGGCAAACCGTAATTCGTTTTGGTGATGCATATTGCAGTTTTGAAAGAGGTAAATTTAATAAGGGTAAGGTACAAAAACAATAATGCAGATTTTTATGCCTCTGCATCTTTAATAAACAGTCGCTGATCAAATTCAAATTTTTCGGCGGAAACTACTTTTACTTTATTGAAATCGGGATGTAATGGATTCAGGAGTATGTTGTAGTCTCCCTGTATTACCGCCGATGGGACCTTTAACCCCAGGTGAGCTCCTTCCCTGAAGTATTTATCGCCAAGCGTTTGTGTGTACCTGTGTTCGGGAAAAGATTTCCAGTTTGCCGGCAAGTCCTTGGCTTTTATCTCCAGGATATCAGCTTTGGCAGGTATAAAGATCGTTACCATCAGGTAATCATCCGGCACCACATTAAGCGGAGTATGAACCGCAATTTCCAGTGCTGCCAGGGCCCTTGATTCAGCAGTATAAACCACAGGCATGCCAATGCTGTTCCACCGGCAGCCTGCTAGTTTAGCGCCGTTTCCAGTAAGGTCAAATTTATACCGCGATCTGCTAAGCCGGAATACGATCATGCTAATACTCCATATTCTATTCGGGTGAGCTCATTTTTTAGCATACCTATTCCAAATGTGCTATCTAGTAATTCTTTGGGCTTTATACCGCCAAGGGCTATACTTTTGGCATTAAGCCATGTATCGAATTTTTCACTCTTGCCAAACACTTCTGAGCCCCGGTCATAAAGCATGGTTATTTCAAGGATCCTTTCGGAGTGTATGGGGTCAAAGGCTTTCTTTTCTTTTTTATAGCGCTGCATGGTCCTTTCTGAAAGGTGCAGAAAAGAAGACCAGTCATCGAGGCCAAAAGGGCTTTTTTCAGTCATTTTGGTGAATGTATGGTAAGGAATACCATGGCGTGTAGTATTAATAAGGTAGCCTACTTCTGGCTCCTGGAGTGTCATTGGTTTTACAACGTCCTCTGGATAGTTTTTTTCGGAATCCTTTTTCATAACATCTTATTTCACCACAAAGATACGTCATTTGTCTTATATTTTACGTCATTTGTCGTATTTTTTACAAAATAAAATCCGGCTGGTGGGCCGGATCTCTATATATTCATTCCTGATGTTTGGAATTTTGTTTTTGATTTTTACTGGTGTTATTGCATTGCCTGAGCGTCCCTCAAGAACTGCTCTAACCCTAAATCTGTTAATGGGTGTTTCAACAATCCTAATATAGACGACAACGGACAAGTACAAACATCAGCTCCTGCTTCTGCGCAGCGCACAATATGCAACGGGTTGCGGATGGAGGCAGCAAGCACCTCGGTCATAAATCCCTGCGAGTTGTAGATGTCTACGATTTGCTTTATAAGCGTTACTCCATCCCAGCTGCTATCGTCTATGCGGCCTATAAAAGGGGAAACATATGTCGCTCCTGCTTTCGCCGCCAGTATAGCTTGCCCTGCAGAGAATACCAATGTACAGTTGGTACTGATATCGTTATCGGTAAACCATTTGATGGCTTTAATGCCGTCCTTGATCATCGGCACTTTCACCACAATGTTCTTATGGATCTGCACAAGTCTCTTACCTTCTTCTACTATACCTTCAAAGGTTGTTCCAAGCACTTCGGCGCTAACCGGACCATTTACCATTTCGCAGATGGTTTTATAGTGCTGCATTACTGCGTCATGGCCCTTAATGCCTTCCTTTGCCATCAGCGATGGGTTGGTAGTTACACCATCAAGAATACCGAGGTCATTTGCTTCCTTTATCTGGGCAAGGTTTGCTGTATCGATGAAAAATTTCATATTATATAGTTTCGTCGGCAAAGTTAATCAAAACAACAGGTAAGTTCTATTGCAGATATTCAGTTGGGGATATTGTGTGGGGAAGTAGAAAATCTGAATGATCCTGAGCAATTTGGTAGCATCCGGAAAGGCAAAAAAAACCGGCAAGTTACTCACATCGCACCGCTACAACCAAACGCCCTTGCTGCATTCCTGCCCTGGGGGATTCATCGGGAGCTGGCCGTATAAGAC
>CAIRTW010000203.1 GCA_903881585.1 uncultured Bacteroidota bacterium
CCATGTATGGTATGCAGGTATAAATGCGTCTGGTAGTATTGGTTGCCCGCGCTGTTGAAGCCATAAAAGCTGTGATACTCATAATACACGCTGTCTACCAGGTAAAAGTAAAGCAGGTAGCTGGTGCCAGACCCCGCAACTGTAGAGTCAAAGCGTACTGCGTTTTGAGTGAAGTCGGTATCCCGGTATATCAGTGTCATGCCAGGCACACCAATAGCAAAGCCATTTACTTTCAGCACAGCAAGTGAGCTGTCGGTAATAACACGGTTGAATATCTTTGCCCAGTCTTCATTGGTTGTGGAGGGTGGAATTAAGGTGTCGCCCTTATAATAGCCATCCGTTGTTCCTGACCATATCCTGGCCTTTGCCGTAAGGCTTACCGTATGGTCTGCGGGTGAGTAGTTGGCTTTTTTAGTGCAGCCATACGCCACCACTGTAATGATCAATATAATGGTGAAATAATAAACCGGGCTTTTGGTCATAAGGCGTTTGTTTTAGGGGTAAGGGAAAGGAGCTTTATTATTAATTAAAAGACCATAGAATTATTGGAAAGGTTGGGTTTGCGATCGTTTTTTGCCGGGATAGAATACTCGCTTACATGGGAACTGCCGGAGCTATCAGGTTACTAGGAGTGCATTTCAAGTCTTCGCGTTATAAGAAGCTCAACGGGCTTCAATGTGAATAGCCAACGGTGGAACCGGTGGTAAAATAACGGAAAAAATGACAAACCTCAACGGGGTTTAATGTGGTATTTAGTGCGAAGATTTAAAATACACCCGGCTACTGGTAGCCTCTATTTCGTTATCGTTTCTTACCTTCAATTGTGCCGTTAATTTTTCTTGATGATACTTTGTGGTTCCCATCTTTGGATGCTGCCTCTTCTGATGGCTTGTTGGCTATAGGCGGCGACCTCAGAACAGAGCGCTTGTTGCTTGCATACAAGAATGGTATTTTTCCATGGTATAACGAAGATGAGCCGCCTATGTGGTGGTCGCCCGATCCACGGTTTGTGCTATTTCCCGAAGAGCTGCGGATAAGTAAGAGCATGAAGCAAATCGTTAAAAAGAACGAATTTGAATTCAAAGTAAATGGCGCTTTTGAACACGTGATCCGTAATTGCAGCCAGGTGAAGAGGAACGGTGTACATGGCACCTGGATCAGCAATGATATTATCGAAGCCTACACCGAGCTGCACCGGCTGGGCTATGCCTATAGCGCAGAGGCATGGCTGCAGGGGCAACTGGTTGGCGGGCTATATGGTGTGTTGCTCGGCAATGTGTTTTTCGGCGAGAGCATGTTCAGCCTGGTGAGCAATGCCAGTAAATTTGCATTCATCAGTTGGGTTCAGTCACTACAGCAACAAGGAGTGATTTTGATCGACTGCCAGGTGCATACACCCCACCTCGAAAGCCTTGGTTCGCGGATGATCAGGCGGTCTGATTTTGTGGAAATACTTAAGGAAAACATTGGGGTGTAAAAAATCGCTCATTGTCAAAATCTGGTTAGTTCGTGGGTTTGCGGTCTTTAAAACATTGTATAGGAAGTGCCCCTTTGAGTGACGTTTTTTTGACGCAACCATGTGTCTAATCAATATCACTCGCGCTTGGCGCCCTTGAAAACGAAATGAGGGAATAGCGGACTTTGCGGCTTTGCGAGAGACCTTTTCGTGCCAGTTTTGATTCCAATCGGTATAACTTTGCCTGATGGATAATGACCTGCACAAGCAACGCAAAATTATTCACATAGACATGGATGCGTTTTATGCATCCGTAGAGCAGCGCGACAATCCGGAATACCGGGGCAAGCCGCTGGTGGTAGGTGGCATGCCGCAAGGGCGGGGCGGGGTAGTAGCCGCTGCAAGCTATGAGGCCCGCAACTTTGGCATACGCTCTGCAATGCCATCCAAAAGGGCTGCAGCGCTTTGCCCGGAGCTCATCTTTGTCTATCCCAGGTTCCCGCGTACAAAGAAGTATCCCGGAAAATACGCGAAATATTTCACCGGCATACAGACGTTATAGAGCCGCTCTCGCTCGATGAAGCCTATCTCGATGTTACCGAAGACAAAAAGGGCATAGGCTCTGCAATAGAGATAGCAAAACAGATAAAACAAGCCATAAAAGACGAGCTGCACCTCACAGCATCGGCCGGTGTTTCTGTAAATAAATTCGTTGCCAAGATCGCTTCCGACCTCAATAAGCCCGACGGGCTTGCTTTTATAGGGCCATCGCATATAGAGGAGTTTATGGAAAAGCTGGCTGTTGAAAAGTTTTATGGTGTGGGTAAGGTGACCGCAGATAAAATGAAAAACATGGGCCTGCATACCGGTGCCGACCTTAAAAAGCTGGGCGAAGAGGAACTGATAAAGCACTTTGGCAAGGCAGGTAAATTTTATTATAAAATAGTAAGGGGTGTTGACGAGCGGCCGGTACAACCAGACCGCGAAACGAAATCGGTGGCAGCGGAAGATACCTTTGCTTATGACCTTGCTTTGACCAGTGAAATGAATGATGAACTGGACAAGATAGCCAGTCTGGTAAGCGACCGCCTGCAACGATACAATCTCAAAGGTCGCACCGTCACTGTTAAGATAAAGTATTTCGACTTTAAGCAGATCACCAGGAGCAGGTCTTTACCCGGCCCGGTATCAGACCGCGATACGATAGCCTCTGTGGCTAAGGAACTGCTTGCCGCAACTGAGCCTGAAGGTAAAAAAACGAGATTGTTCGGGATATCGCTGTCCAACTTCAATGAAGCAGCTATTGGCCCCAAGCAAGAGCGGAGCGCACAACTCAACCTGTTTGACTAAGAGGGATCAATATCGGTTATCCAGCATCTCTTCATAAACCGGCGTCCACACCATAAGCTCAAAATCATCATCGTGCTCCTTGATGGCGATATAGCTATTGTAGTCACCACGCCATAGGTGATCGCCCTTGCCGTATTTTTTGTTGAAGAAATCTATAAAATCCTGCTCGTGCGACTTTGGCATATAAGTATGCCGCGCCTGGCAGATACCATTCAGAAAATAATATTGATTGCGTTCCTGGAACACCCCAAGGCCAGGATGATCAATGATCTGCAGGCTGTATCTCAGTTTGGTTACCGGGCCATCTACTACTTTTTCATTCTCCGGACCCAGTTGCAACACAGCATCATCGTAGTGCTTGCCAATAAGGTTTTGGCCATGCAGCAATGAACTGGATAACAACAGCGCAACACTCAGCGCTGCTGCCTTTGAGGTATTTATGATAGAATGTAACATTCGGTTAAAGATAAATAAAAAGTTTGAACGGGGTAAGTGTGCCGGTATGCTGGTTTTCAGGATAAAAGTTATCGGTTACATACAATATTTAGTGATTATACTCACCAAAAACATAGCGTATTTGGTTCTTATCGCGATAATAAAGACTTCGTGAGTAAACATTAAACTGCGATACAATCTGTGAAATCCCTGAATCCGATAAATCCGCGATTCAGAAGTGTGAGCAACTTTTGTGCAATAATTTCTCCTTAGTTTGTTGATTATCAATGGAAATGTGTGCAATTATTTTTTGTCGTAAGATGTGTAATTTTGCCCTGGCAAACCGAGCGGCTTTTAGATCAGGCAATTTTCATCCTGCACTTAAAATCCTTTTACCCTAATCCCGATAGCTATGGGATAGTGCAAGCAATCTCAAAAACAGTTTGCTATATTTATACTGAACAGAAGTCTCAGCAACTGCAATTCCCTCTAATCACCAAAAATACGCCATATTTGGTGGTTGTAATCACCAAAAATATGCTATATTTGGTGGTTATTATGATTAAAAGACTTTTACAGGAAGAAATAACCAGTAGGTTATTTAAAGGAAAGGCGATCATACTGCTTGGACCCAGGCAGGTAGGAAAGACTACGCTGATCCAGCAAATGCTGGCAGGGAGGGACTACTTATTTCTGAATGGGGATGACCCCTCTGTAAGAGACCTTTTATCTGCGGCCAGTACTTTTAAGCTAAAAGAGATCATAGGGCATAATAAGATTGTTTTCATAGATGAAGCGCAGCGAATAACGGACGTGGGTATTACCTCGAAAATTATTACAGACCAGTTCAAGCAAGTACAGCTGCTTGTGAGCGGTTCGTCTGCTTTGGAAATTAATAATAAAATGCAGGAACCTTTGACCGGAAGAAAATGGGAATATCACTTATACCCCATAAGCTGGGAGGAACTGGAGCAGAGCGTTGGTTACTTAGCGGCAGAACAGCAATTGGAGCATCGCCTGGTTTATGGCATGTACCCTGATGTGATAAGCAATATGGCTGATGAACACCAGATATTAAAAGAGCTTGCGAGCAGCTACCTGTATAAAGACATTCTGGGCTTGACCGGAATAAGAAAACCCGACTTGTTAGACCGCTTACTAAAGGCATTGGCATTGCAAGTAGGCAGCGAAGTTTCTTATAATGAGCTTGCCAACTTATTAGGTGTTGATAAATCAACAGTGATGCGCTACATAGATATCCTGGAGAAATCATTTATTGTGTTCCAGCTTCACAGTTTTAGCAGGAACCAGCGAAATGAAATTAAGAACAACCGAAAGATATATTTCTACGACAACGGTATCCGGAACATGGTGATCAATAACCTGAACCCGATCGATATACGAAATGATAAAGGCGCACTCTGGGAGAATTTTTTAATTACCGAGCGTATAAAAATGCAAACGTATCACCAACGGTACACCAACAATTATTTTTGGCGTACCGTGCAAAAGCAGGAGATAGATTTTGTTGAAGAGGCAGGGGGAAGTATTGCCGCTTATGAGTTTAAATGGAAGGACAGCGGCAGAAAAAAAATACCCGGCTCATTTGTGGAAACCTACTCTGCTACGGCCAGTATTATCCATAGGGGCAACTTCCGGGATTTTGTATCTAAAGGAAAGTCTCTGTAACGGATTAATGGAAAATATCCAAGGGGGACTCATAAAATGGCATTTTTTGGTTTATGATTAAGATTGTTTTTCGTATTTCTGATATAAAGGCAATTGTATGACCGTGCAACAGCGACAAGAGCAGCTAATTCAACAAATAAGCGTAGTTAATGATGAGAATATCTTAACTATGCTTGAAGAAGAACTTTCATACCATCTGCAAAATAAAACTGACATCACTGACGAATTGACGCCATATGAGCTCGATGAGCTGATAACGCTGGCAAATGAGTCCTCCGATAAAGATACTGTCTCATTAGATGAATACAAGAAAGCTACGGAGAGGTGGCGTACAAAATTGTAGTCAATAAACGATTTATTAACAGGCTTTCAGAGGTGCTTGCTTTCCTGGAAAAAGAATGGGTAAAAAAGTAGCCGATGATTTTATCATCAAAGTAGATACCCGCATTAATTCTTTACTATACCATCCGTTTATTGGATCCTTAACAAAATATCAAAACATAAGGGGCATATACATTACTCAGCATAACCGGATGTATTATAAGGTTACCGATAATAAGGTTACGATTTTAAATCTGTATGATACAAAAAGAAAAAACTACGGATAGTACATCCGTGTTATCTCCGGCTCTTTCTGAATAATTCAACATCCCAAAAACATTTTACTATATTTATACTGCCCCGAATCGTTAAAAGGATTTGGGTGATACTATGATCGAACGTCTTTATGATATAGTGCAGCAGCGCAGCGATGAAGCTCCGGCTGATGTGATGCTGGCAGCCAAGGAAAACGGCCAATGGCGCACCTATAGCTGCAGCGATGTATGGCAGACCGCGCAGAAGCTGGCTGGCGGCTTGCTGGCACAGGGCATAGACAACCAGGTACTGGAGCCGGAGCAGCAGGAGAAGATAGCCATCATAAGCCCCAACCGGCCGGAGTGGATAATAACGGATGTAGGTGTGCAGCTTACCGGTGCCGTGCTCACACCCATCTATCCCACCATCAGCCCGGAGGAAATGGCATTTGTGCTGAGCGAGGCTGAGGTGAAAATAATATTTGTAGCCAATGCCGAGATCTACGAACGGTTCAAAGAAGCCTTTACCCAGATACCCACACTGAAGACCATCTGGTCATTTGATGTGATACCTGGCGTGAAAAACTGGAAGGAACTAACAGATAAAAACCTGCAGCCCGATGCCTCAGTGATGGCGCGGATAAAGTCGGAGACACTGGCCACGATCATCTACACATCTGGCACTACCGGCAACCCCAAGGGCGTGATGCTCACGCACAGCAATATTGTGTGCAACATAAACGACTCGATGCCGGCTTTCACCTTTGCAGAGAAGCATAGCAAGGCATTGAGCTTCCTGCCGCTCAATCATATTTTTGAGCGCATGGTCACTTACATCTACCTGCAGGCGGGTGTGTCCATATATTATGCCGAGAATATGGATAGCATAGGGCTGAACCTGAAAGAAGTAAAGCCGATGGTATTTACCACGGTGCCGCGTGTGTTGGAGAAGGTCTATGAGCGCATTATGAATACCGGTATGGACCTGAAGGGTATAAAGCGGCTACTATTTTTCTGGGCGCTGGATCTGGGCAAGCGTTATGACAATGCCAATCCCGGTAATCCGTGGTACCAGTTCCAACTGTGGCTTGCCAATAAGCTCATCTTCAATAAGTGGCGAGAGGCTCTTGGCGGCAATGTGAAGGCCATAGTGGTGGGCTCGGCTGCCTGCCAGGAGCGGCTGGTGCGTATTTTTTGCGCGGCAAAGGTGACGATAATGGAAGGCTACGGCCTCACCGAGACGTCGCCGGTAGTCACAGTAAACCGCTTTGAAAGCGAGAACCGCAGGGTAGGTACGGTAGGTACGCTGATAGACCATGTGGAGGTGAAAATGGCCGAAGACGGAGAGATATTGGTAAAGGGCCCTAACGTGACCATAGGCTATTTCAAGCATCCTGAACTTACTTTGGCGGCGTTCAAAGATGGCTGGTTCATGACTGGTGATATAGGTATATGGCAGGAAAACCGCTTCCTGAAAATTACCGACCGCAAGAAAGAGATATTTAAAACATCCGGCGGCAAGTATGTGGCGCCGCAGGTGATGGAAAATAAAATGAAGGAAAGCCCCTTCATAGCGCAGATGATGGTAATAGGTGCTAACCGTAAATTTGTAAGCGCACTGGTAATACCCAACTTTATGCCGCTGCGCAAATACCTGCGCGATAAATTCCCTGATGTCACCTTCCCTGACAGCAACAGTGCACTGATAAAAATGCCGGAAGTAGTGACCCAGATACAGAAGGCCATAGACAAATACAACCCACTATTCGGTCACCCTGAGCAGGTCAAGAAGATAGCCTTGCTCGCTGATGAGTGGACCATAGATACGGGCGAGCTGACCCCCTCGCTTAAAATAAAGCGTAAGATAATAGAGCAGAAGTACGCTAAGGAAATAGAGGGACTGTATGCTGAATAGTGTGAGCGGGTTATAATTTTTTAACCAGTATCGTAAATTCGTACAAAGGATAGTCATGTAAAAGCGCTACATGTTTCGAGCAATTCGTTTTGCAGAAATCGAACATTACGCCGGGATTAGCATAGTACAAATAATCCCTCATGAATTCTTTATCAGAGTATGACGTGAGCATATTGAACGAGAAACCCTTGCGGCTGATCTTGTTCATATTCAGGATCACATCACCAATGTATTTTTTCCATTCCTCGTCATTGTGCTGTAGCCGTACATTGAATATGCCGCTGGCAATAGTATAGTCAAATAGTTGGTTATCATTAATTTCTGTACACCAGCTCAAGTTATCCGCAGTGCCATTATGTGCCGCTCCCTGGTTCACCATTTCCTGCGAAATATCGAAACCTGTGTAGTGGAACGGCCTGCCCTTTTTTTTCAGATATGCATAGTATGCGCCATATCCAGAGCCATAATCGAGGATGGAAATGTCTTCAAGTGATGCTTCAAATACCCTCGATAACTGCGAAAAGCGAAGTTCCTGTGATTCAGTCGAATTCCAGTCTACACCCCGGGGAGTAACACCGTGTTCTTTTATCTTTTCGGTATAATAATCGTTTACCGTATCCAGTATCTTGTTTTTCATTTTACGTATTTCATGAACTTTGGAGCCTCAGGGCCCTCGTTAAAAATAAGATCCAGCACAGTAACGCCATGCTCAAAAGGTGGGTAGAGCTGGGTGTATTCGGTATAGCCCGAATAGTCCATCCACGTCAGTTTCACACCGGCATCTTCAAAAAGGCTATCCACAATATAGTCCTTTGCCGCCGGCCCGGAAATGTACTCAGTGCCACCTGCTTGTTGCACCAGATCTAGCAAGCGTTCGGTCTGCCCGTCTGCAAGAACATAATCACTCGACCGGGAGATCTTGGTTTTAATGCCCAGTATCTCATTGGTCATTTTTATCAGCTCATAGTTCACATTGCTCAGTAGCTGCTCCTGCGTGCTGAGGTAGAAGTTCTCAAATACGTCTTTGTAGTCCTTAAAAAACTTCGCCTTGCTGTAGAACTGCTTTATCGTAGCCCAATGGTCCTTTGCCCATTTGGCTTCCGAGATAATGGTTTCGTTTATCTTCTGGAAGTATTTACCCTTTACCTCCACCGGCACGGTGAGCCAAGCCAGACCCTGCGGAGTTTTGATTTTGTTGCGGTTGCGCCAGTCCCTGCGGGTGTACTGCATATCATCATACAGTATGAATTCATCTACCAAAGCGATCATGTCAAAATATCCCTTCCACGGTATATAATTCGACTGGAGTATTGCGACTTTTTTCATGTATTTTATTGAAACGGACTATCCGGGATTGTGCTGTACAAAGGTAAAAAATAAAATGGGGAAATGGGGGGTGGTAAGTCTATCAGTTTTAATATACCACCCAATTATTTTGCCCAGGGACGGTTTGAATGTTCGCGGAATAATAGGTGCCGTCGTTATTGTTTTGAACTTCGCAATTTGTAGTAAAATTTTTCAATTGTAACCTTGTTTTGAGTCTTATCAGTGCGTCTTACACAAAAAACGCTATCTGAAATAAACTTCATTTGCGCCCTATGCAACCCATCTTCTCCCCATGTAAATAGCTGGTGGGTATTATTAACAATATCGCTATCGATAAAACAAAAATTAGGGATTGCGTCATGAACTACAAGCCAGCTAAAACTATCGTTTACAGGGCTTTTTAAATAACTTCGAACGTCGGGCTCTAAACAGCAAACGCTTTTATTGGTTTTAAACCGCGAATTCCGCTGCGAAAGACTAAAGTCGTAGGTATCACTGGACGTAGAAAAAATGTACTGTCATCAATTATACCAATTAGACATTAAAAAACGGCACTAAAGCTATTCATATAATAGTCGAAGGATGTGAGCGTTTTTATAGTTTCATTTTCAATGCTTTTTACTAGATCGGCAACTTTATCAGAAAGGTCATCAAGAGTCGGGAATA
>CAIRTW010000204.1 GCA_903881585.1 uncultured Bacteroidota bacterium
ACCCTGCAACTTTTTTCGCCCTTTTTCCTAACAATACTCAATAACAGCAATGCTTACAGACTTTTTGAGGCTCGACTAGTTATTAACCGTATGCACTTCATTTAAAATGATTATAACAGTCAATTTATTTATTATTATATCGCGATAAAAATCGAAAGAAAAATGAGATACTCCCCATGATTTATTACACTCACCCACAAATATCCTAGCGATCCCGGACTGTTTCCGGGATTTTGAGTTGCCACAGGAAAGTTTTTTAGTGACCCTTTAGCCGGGAATTCTTGCAATATATTTTGCCATTTCCTTCACCTGCTCAGCTACCTGCACATTGGTAGCCTTGCACGCCTTGGCTTTATTAAAATAGATCTTTGCATTCCTGAAATCGCGGCGCTGAATGCAGATGCTCGACAATTGCAGATATGCAGTAGCCTCGTTATCTTTATCAGGCAACCCTATTTTCACGGCCTTGCGCAGATGTTCATATGCTTCCTTCGTATTCCCTTTTTTCTGTGCTATCGCGCCAAGCTGCAGATAGGCGGTGCCCTCGAACTCTTTCTCTGCCATGCCGGTTTCCAGCCCTTTTCTCAGCTGAGATTCTGCTTTATCCAGGTCGTCGCCAATGGTGGAGAAGTTGGCCTGTAGCATATAATAGGAAGAGCGTATAGGCTTGTACAGCAGGTGCGGGAACTTGACCATATTGATCAGTTTCTGCGCACCTTCCATGTCGCCCGCTTCCATATAGCCTTGTATCAGTGTCATAGGCCCTATGAGGAAATAGGCAATTACCATAAATATGGCCACCAGCATGGGTATCCAGGCGACCCACCAGGTGACATGGCCAAGCAAAAAACCTGAAATGATCAGCAGAGCAGCAATCGGGAGGCGATAAAAAACAAGTATTTTTCTGAAACTCATAATATGTTTTGGAGGCGCAAATATACCGTATTTGGGGAACTTTAAAATGAAAATACACAATGTAAACCCTTTGGCGCTCGGCTAAATTGCTTTACAAGAAATTAATTATCTTCGCATAAGATATCTTTTGACGAAAGAAGAGCATATTACACATTGGTTAAAAACTTCTGAAGATGACGAATTAATCATGCGCCTGCTTTTTAAAGACGGACAATATACGCACAGCTTATTTTTCGGGCATTTGTATTTAGAGAAAGTTTGTAAAGCATTATGGATTAAGAATAATAATGGCAATACGCCTCCTTTTATTCATAACCTGGTAAAATTGCTGCCGCAAGGAACAGATATTGGACTGTCGGAAAGTGATATATCTTTCCTGGATGCTAAATGATTACCAGATATCCGGCAGATACCCTGATTATACCAATAATTTGAAAAAACAAACGACAAAAGATTATACAGAGTATTGCATAAAGTACATTAAAAAGATCAGCGAATGTTTACGCGCGAAAATCTGATGAAATATATAGCTGATTACATTGCAGAATGTAACAGGTTAGGTGTACACTTTAAAAAAGTGATACTTTTCGGGTCCTATGCACGCAACACTCCCCACGAATGGAGCGACATAGATCTGGCCCTTGTTTCAGACGATTTTACCGGGATGCGGCTGGATGACCGGCATAAAATATCAAGGGCAAACATCAAATTCGTGGATATTGAGCCGCATATCTTTAATTCTGCTTATTTTGAAGAAGGAGACCCTTTTACCGAGGAAATAAAAAAAACCGGTAAAGAAATACAATTGGTGCAGCTCGTCTGATCTCAATGAAAACGAAGCTGATTTTGATCCGCAGGTTCTTTTTGCAAATAGCGAAATAGTTTGAATCCGATACAAAACTGCGAAAAATAATGGCAGGAACTGAACGGCCCAATTTAGCAAGAGGGATTGGCGATGTAAAACATTCATTTCCCTAGGAACATGCGCAACATTTCTCTATATCTTGTTGGTTGTCTTTTCAGCTTTTTATCAATTTCAGGGTGCCATAACTCACATGCGGCCATTCGGACCAGCAAAGTTCTCTACTTTGAGTATGAAGGATATGGTGATACTATCTGTGCTTCAATATTCGGACAAGTCTATGAAAATATTGATTCGGGAAGATTACGGCCGTTGCAGGATGTTACGATACAAGTATCGCAACACAATTTAAAAACAATAACAGATACAAACGGTGCATTTACAATTTGCGTTGAAGAAGGGATGTACATTTTGTGGGCCTCAAAAAAAGGTTATCAAACGCTTGAAATTAAAAACTTCAAAGCCCATTCAGACCAGGTATCTACAACTAAAATAGTATTGGAAAAAGGAAGTGACGAGCAGTCTCATACTATTCCGGAATGGAAGAAATGACAGGACTTTCTACCCCTCCGCATTGATCAAAAAGCAAAATACCTCGCCCGGCCCATGAACACCAACTACAAGCGTCTTCTCAATATCAGCGGTGCGGCTGGGGCCGGTGGTGAGGTTGATCATGGATGGGAGATCGTTGCCGTATTTTTTCTTTAGGGCGGTGAGTCCGTCTTCTATATCGGGCAAGACCTGGTTGGCATATGCAAAGACTATATGTACAGGGTAGTAAACCGGCGCTACACGGCCCATGTTCTGGCGGCTGCTGAGCAGTATAGAACCCGTGCGGGCTACCAGCGCCTCGCAACCGGTGATGCAGGCATCTGCGGCCTCGGCTTTAGGGTCTGCGACAGTAACGATGTCTATTTTGCGGTTCTGAAATTTTTTGAGCAGCCGCTCGTCTGCGCACAAGAGTTGCTTCCAGCCGCGGTTTTCATAGAGCACGTTTATATTGTCAAGCAGCTCCTGTTCGTTTTCGCAGAAGATGAATTTCCCACCCAGCTTAATAAATGCTTCGGCAAACATTTCCTCTGCCGCTACCCCACTGTCGGCATAAATGGCCACGGTTTCTTTTTCTGCCTCGGGGAAAGGCATGGGCAGCGGCTCTCCGCCCAATCCTTTACGGATCTTGCTGAGTATATTCTCCCGGGCCTTGGATGTCTTGAATGTTTGCAACTGGGTGCAAAAATAGAAAAAGCGGATTTAATACCTGAAAGAGATTTTAACATCTTCGTGGCTGGGCTATAAAAGAGCTTTGACGTGATATTTCTTATTTTTGAAAAAACTACTGCATATGCCTAACATGCAAAGAATATTTTCCTTTTGGGTTGTTGCGATGATCTTTTTAAGCTGCGGTAAAACACAAAGCGATTCATCAAAGGCATACAATGAACAGGTGGAAATACAGCTCAATAACCGCATGGATTATTTCATTCAGTTGTATGGATCAAAAGAAAACCTGGAAAAGACAACCGGGAAAAGCTTTGACAAAATAAAAGAAGAAAATCGGCCGATAATTAAACAGCAAATGATCGCTGAGCATATAATTCCAACGAAGGAACATTAGGAACGATCTTTTATTGCAAATTGCAGTGTGTTACCTTTAAATTTGCACAAGAACATAGATACTGAATGCTGCAAAAGCTTGTTATAAAGAATTACGCCATCATAGACCAGCTCACCATAGAGCCGGATGGGCATTTGAATACAGTAACCGGCGAGACCGGGGCCGGCAAGAGTATTATCCTTGGGGCGCTCTCTTTAATACTTGGAGACCGGGCAGATACTTCTGTACTCATCAACACCAATGAAAAATCGGTGGTGGAGGGGTACTTTGATGTAAGCAGTAACAAGGTCTTCCAAAATGCGCTTGCAGCGGCAGAACTTGACCAGGATGATCAGTGCATCATACGCCGGGAAATAAGCACCGCTGGTAAATCGCGGGCGTTTATTAATGATACACCGGTTACCCTCACTTTGTTGAACAAACTCACCTCGCTGCTCGTGGATCTTCACCAGCAGTTTGGGCACCTGGCGCTGGAAGACGATCATTTCCAGATGGAAGCGCTGGATGCAGTAGGTACTACAACCGCAATGGCAGAAACGTACCGAAAGCTGTATTACAAACACAAAACCATAAAACAGAAACTTGCCGACAACCGCGAGCGGCAGGCACAGTGGAAGAAGGAAAGCGACTACAAGCAATACCTGCTGGATGAACTGCTGCAGGCTGCGTTCAAAACAGATGAAATAGAACATGCAGACCAGCAGCTGAAACAAATGGGGCATTCTGAGCGTATCATAGCCGTGCTGCAAACCAGCAAGGCAGCGCTGGAAGAAGGCGAACAGCCGATGGTAAATGAGCTGAAACGCATCAGCCAGCAGCTACAAGGCATCACTGATGTAATGCCTGAGCTGAAGAACCTCCAGGAGCGTGTTACCTCCGTATGGGCCGAGCTAAAAGATATAGCCGGTGAGCTGGAAATTGAAGAAGGTAAAGTATTGCTGGACCCGGCTGTAATGACGCAATTGCAGGAAAGAATAGACGTAGGCTACAAATTGCTGAAAAAGCACGGGGCCAATACTACAGCTGATCTGCTGGACCTGCAGCAAAGGCTGGAGGACGAACTGAAAGCAACGCTGGATGTGAACGATGCCATAGAGCGGCTGGCAAAGGAAGAAGGATTACTTTATACAGAATTGACCGCAGAAGCAGAGCAACTGTCGGTGATGCGAAAAAAAGCGGTACCGAAATTTGTAAAGAAAATAAATGAGCTGCTGATATTGGTTGGCATGCCCAATGCCCGCTTCGATATAAGGCTCGAAAAAACATTACCCTCCGTTCATGGTGCAGACGAGGTGCAGTTTATGCTGGATGCCAATAAGAGCGGGCAGTTCCAGCCATTACAAAAGGCAGCATCCGGCGGAGAAATGAGCCGCATTATGCTCTGTATCAAATCGCTTACGGCC
This sequence comes from uncultured Bacteroidota bacterium, assembly GCA_903881585.1. Taxonomy (GTDB): domain Bacteria; phylum Bacteroidota; class Bacteroidia; order Chitinophagales; family Chitinophagaceae; genus Nemorincola. The sequence continues at coordinate 4,796 of CAIRTW010000204.1, forward strand.
GAGGCGCTGCATATGCCCACACTTATTTTTGATGAGGTGGATACAGGTATATCCGGTGAGGCCGCAAGGCAGGTGGGAAGTCTGCTGCGCGAGCTTTCACAGTATCACCAGGTGATCTGCATTACGCACCAGCCACAGGTAGCCGCAAGAGGGACAAGGCATTTTTATGTGTATAAAGAAGCCGACAAAGGTGACCGGCTAACTACCAAAGTAAGGGTGCTAAAAAATGACGAACGTGTTTTAGCTATCGCTCGTATGATAGGCGGCGAGCAGCCAAGTGAGGCGGCGATCAGTAATGCAAAAGAACTGGTGAACTAAATTCTAAAGAAGAAGTCCCCAATTCCAAAATGTCATCGTGAGCTTGCCGGACGGCCAGAATACCAATTCCAGATTCCAGGAAAAACTACGGTTTTACAATATCATGCTGCCTTGTAATAGTATCTATGTGCATAGAAAGCCAGCCGCTCCCGCCGGTTTTATAGAATAAAGTATTTTTCGCGTCATTGGGAATTTCAGCCGGTACCGGGAATTTGCCGCCTGGCATCGGATCTATCTGCAGCGTATCACCCTTCTGAATTTTATCTGGTGAAATAACTGACGCTTCATATTCACGATAGTCGGCGCGTATAAAGCGTCTGTTTACGATCTTGTGTGCAGCGGCTATATTGCACCCCCACCAGCCTGCATCGCCGCGCCAGAACATAGTTTCGGGATAGCTGGCACCTTCCCAAACAGCAATAATGTGTAAAACAGTCTGTGGTTGCGAACCGGGAATACCAGGTACTATGCGCTGTGAGTAAGCTGTTACAAGCGCTATGTTTGCTTTTGATCTTTTCTTCGATTTCTTTTTTGCAGTCACCGTAAAAGATATCGCAACACAGAGGGAGAGAAACAACAATGATCTTATCTTCATAACAAATGGTCTGTGAGTTTACGAATTTTACTTTTTCGCTCTTGCGGCATTGCTCTTCGGCTTCACAATATTCATCTCATCAATGAGCCACCCTGCCCCGCCAAATTTATCGATGATAAAAAGTGTGTAACGAATATCCACAGAAATATTGCGGCAGCGCGTAGGGTCGAAATAATAATCGCTCATGGTCCCTTCGTAGGCCCGGTCGAAGTTGGTGCCTATAAGCTCGCCCTTAGCATTCAGCACCGGGCTGCCGGAGTTACCGCCGGATGTGTGGTTGGATGCAATGAACGCAACGGGCATTACACCATTTACGCCCCATTGCCCATAATCTTTCGCGGCATACAAGTCCTTCAGTTTTTGTGGCACCCTGAAAATATCTGAGGCCGTATCATCCAGCGCCACCACTTCTTTCAGGGTTGTCTGGAACGAATATTTCGCGGGGCCTTCGGGGTCCAGGCCTTTTACCTGCCCGTATGCGAGGCGCAATGTAAGGTTGGCATCTGGGTAAAATGTTTTGTTCTTATGTTCCTCCATCTGCGCATTGGTATAGAGCCGGTCCAGGTAGCGCATACGGCTGTAGTAGTCCTTCAGCGCCGGTGTTATCTTTTGTTTCCGCAAAGCTGTAATTGCATTATATAGTTTCCATGCAGGGTCGCCAAGAAGTTTTGCACTGTCGGCCGTTCCCGCATTTGCAGCAAAGTCTTTCAGCTGTGCTATCGAAGTGAGCATAGATGTTTTATACACATCTGCTGCCCACACATTTACATCCTGGTCGTGTGCCCGGTACTGGTCCTTAAATTCATCGGGCACCCATGCGGTACACTTATTGAAGTACAGCACCATCAGGGAAATGAATACGTCTTTGTCTGTAGCCGGGTCGTAATTCTTATAAAAGCCCTCCATGCCCGCTATCAGTTTAGTAAGTGTATCCCTTAGCGCGTCTTGCGAAAGGCCCAGCCGGAAACAGCCCGCGACATTTTCAAAAGCTGCACCTTGTTGTATCAATTCTACACCCAGCACGGCTTCTCTTATATACTGCTCCTGCGTGAGCAGCGGGCTGGCTATCTCCGCTGCCGTTCGCATTTGTGGCAGAATGGTGGCTGCATAGGACACTGCCTTGCTGGTGTCAGCCCATGCCTGGAATATTTTTTCGTCGGCCAGTTTTTTGCCTACTACATCATTTGCTTTCAGGCCCAGCAGTTCACCTTGCCATTTTTTCCAGCCGTTGGCCACACCTGCACGCTTTGAGGTGTATTTAAGAAAGTTGCTCCTTGTCCAGCCCATGTGCTTGCTCCATATACCCAGCCTGCGGCTGCGGGCTTCTATACTTATCGGATCAGAGATGTTATATACCTGGCTCAGTTCGTAAGATGATATATACTCCTTAGTAGTGCCCGGAAATCCATAAACCATCGTAAAATCTCCTTCTTTGTACCCGCTTGTATTAATATTGAAAAACTGTTCCGCGTGATACGGTTTGTTTGAGCCTGCATAGTCGGCAGGCCGGTTGTCACCGCCTGCATATACCCGGAACATGCTGAAATCGCCGGTATGCCTGGGCCATATCCAGTTCTCCACATCACCGCCAAAGGCGCCAATACCATTTGGCGGAAAACCCACCAGCCTTATATCCCGGTATGTTTCGCTGATCGCGGCCCAATACTGGTTACCATCGAAATATGGCTTGACAGATACGTCCAGGCCAGTCTTTGCGCGAAACTCTTTTTCGAGCGCGGCGATCCGCAGCCCTATAACCGTATCCCGGAACGAATCCCTCAGCGTGTCTTTCAGCCCCTCCAATATCTGGGGAGTAACATTCTCCATTCTGCGGATAAACGTAACCGTGAGGCCTTTGCACGGCAATTCCCCCTGCATGTTCTTCGCCCAAAACCCATTAGCAAAATAATCCTGCTGGGCGCTGCTCAGCCCCTGCACACTGCCATAACCACAATGGTGATTGGTGAGTATGAGCCCTTTAGAGGAGATGATCTCCCCGGTACATCCCCGCCCGAAAAGCACGATGGCGTTATTGAGCCCGGTACCGCTGGCGTTATACAGCTGGTCTATGGGTATCTCTAATCCCATTGACTTCATTTCCTTTTCATGGTCTTTCAGTGTTGCCGGTATCCACATACCTTCTTTTGCCCCGACGGGTTGTTGGCAAAAAATTAAAAAGGCAATTATTAAACTTTTAATTAATAAAGAGGACCCTGTCTGCATTTGTACCATCTATTTTTTTGATTTGCGGAAATAAATTTACACCTTTGCTAGCAAAGTTTTGTACTAATTCATTATATTAGCGGAAGATTAAGATATACTTTTACGGATTATGAAAAAATGCCTGCTTCTTGCTGCGCTATTAATAGTAACGCATCTGAATAACCTCCAAGCCCAAGCCCTGTTTAGTGGTCCGGATACCGTTTGTGTAAACCAGCCAGTTACACTCAGGACCAATATACTAAATGCACAGTCCTACTACTGGGGATTTTGCTCTGGTACAGAGAATGAGATCCCAACATGGGTACCACCTATAGGCACCAACCTGGGCAATCATTTCGGCTTTCACATCCCGTCGAATATTGATATTGTTGAAGACAGTGGCTCTTATTACGGATTTGCTCTTAACTCCCAAACAACAGAATTTATCAGGCTCAACTTCGGCAACAGCCTTAGTAATGTGCCTACGGTAACCAACTTCGGCAATCTTACCAATGGCATACCTATCAATCCCACTTCGCTCTTTATACTGCGGGACACGTTCTCTAAAAACTGGTTTATTTTCATTTCAGGTGGTTTTACAAAAGCTACCTCACAGCTTGCACGCGTAGATTTTGGCCACCACCTCAGTAATCCTGCACCCAACATCGCTAACTTCGGTAACTACGCCAATGTGTTGGACGGACCAAAAGGTATTTTCGTAGCACAGGATGCCAGCAATAACTGGTACGGCTACATAGTAAACCACAATACGAATGAGTTGATCCATCTCGACTTTTCCTTCAATGTTTCGAACACACCATTGATGGCCGACTATGGTAATAAATACAATTTAGATTTTCCGACCGACCTTGCTGCTATAGAGGATAAAGGCAACTGGTATCTGTTCGTGACCAACGCAGGTAATAATACAGTCACCCGCCTGGACCTGGGTACAGGCTTTGACACTGCTGCTGCACAGATACAAGCGAACTTAATAACTGATGGGCCTCCTCCATCCGCTTCACCTACTACGTTCAATTTCCGCATAAACGCCCCATCGGCCATCTCCATTAACAGAGATTGTGGTAATCTGTATGCCTATATCACAGATAGCACTACTAATCAGCTTATTGGCATTCAAATGTATATTCACCCTGTCGATGCGTTGGGGAACACCGGGAGCTACAGCGCTGTTGATTACAATAATGTAGGCGCTATGAACCTTCCCTCCGGGCTTTCCTCTATCATCCGGGAAGGCGATAACCTGTTCGGCTTCATTACCAATGCCGGAGACAGCACACTGACCGAAGTGGAATTTAAACAATGCACCAACGCCAGCATACCTTCTTTCTCAGAAGTAGCGCCACCTGCTTATTCTTATGATACCGCGGGCGTTTACAATGTTTACTTTGTTATCAACCAGGGCCTGCCATCAATGCAGGTAGAATGCAAAACGATAACAGTAATACCTCCGCCGCCAATGTATTCTAACAATGACACAACCATTTGTGAGGGCGATACTATAAAGCTGCATGTGGTATCTGATGAAGCAGACTCTATCAGGTGGACTTCGACTTACAATATTGACACCACGTATCTGTTCCGTGATTCTGTAAAAGTATATCCGGATTACTCTACCGGTTATCATGTAACACTTTACTATCCTTTCGGTTGTATCATTGACACAACAATAAGGGTGAACATTATTAAGGCAGTTGCAGATGCCGGGCCTGACCGCTGGATAGCAGATGGCGCCTCAACAATAATAGGTGGCCCAAACACAACCGAAAATGCGCTGTACCTCTACCAGTGGACACCGTTCCAGTATCTTAGCGATAGTACACTGCCTAATCCTGTGGCATCTCCGCCAACCGACTTTACGTATTATCTCACCGTGACTACCCTTGACGGTGAATTCCAGTGTACTGCAAAAGATACAATGGTGGTGCATGTCAACTGCGCAGACCTGGTGCTGCCCAACGCATTTTCTCCGGCTAGCGTAAGCCCATTGACCAACAAATTTGGCCTCATCAATAAAGAAATATCCAAGCTGAACTACCTCCGTGTTTTTGACCGCTGGGGCGTGCTGGTATTTGAAACAGCCGATCCGCTGCAGGGTTGGGATGGCAACTTCAATGGTAAGCCGGAACCATCCGATGTATATGTTTGGGAAGCCGATGCTTTCTGTACCAGCGGAAAAGAAATTAAGAAGTCGGGAAATGTAACGTTGCTGCGCTAGGAACGTTGACAAAATAAGTCCCGCCATATTGCGCAGTTATTTTTCCTTTTTACAAGGCGTAAAACCTGCCTGCCGGCAGGCAGGTCTGCGAATAATGAATTATTTAAAGACTTTTACAACGAAGTAAAAATGGAAAAGAACAAGAAAGATGATGGGACTTATTTTGTCATCGTTCCTTAACTCCTTCATGATCCAAAAGAAAATTTTCCCTGATGGCCGCTTATTTGTTTCAGCTGGAACTATCTGAGTTTACGGATGACCTTGCGGCTGTTGTGCCTACGCACCGCGAGCATATCAATAAGCTGTTTTCCGAAGGAAGGATACTATCCTACAGCGTATCCGTGCACCGCAACATGATCTGGTGCGTGATCAATGCAGAAGACGAACAGGAAGCTATGGAAATGGTGCTTTCATTCCCGCTTTACCCGTATTTTACGGAGGTGTCCTGCCATCCTTTATTATTCCATAATACCCTGCCTGCTTCCATGCCCGGCATATCGCTCAATTGATTTGTACTATTCTTTCATTGTAAAACACAATGACCATGGTCACGTTTATCTGTTGTTAATCGCCGATATTTGCACGATAAATCGTAAAACAAAAAGAATATGGCAAACAATTTTGTAACTGTGGGGATGAGGTTCCCGGAATTTGATAAGAAGTCTGTGGTAGCTATTGAAAAAGGAAAAGAATTCAGGAATATAAGCAACAGGGACATCGAAGGGAAATGGGCGGTAATGTTCTGGTGGCCAAAAGATTTCACCTTTGTATGCCCCACCGAGATCGCAGAATTCAATAAAAATTATTCAAATTTCACTGATCGTGATACTGTGCTATTGGGTGCGTCAACAGACAGTGAATATGTTCATCACGCGTGGCGGATCGACCACAAAGATCTCCGCGACCTGAAGTTCCCGATGATAGCAGACACCTCTAAGAGCCTGGCAGAAACATTGGGCATACTCTCTGATGATGATGAAAAAGTAGCTTACCGCGCTACCTATATCATAGACCCCGAAGGGATAGTGCGCTGGCTGTGCATTAATGACCTGAGCGTAGGCCGGAATGTGGCTGAGGTGCTGCGTGTGCTGGATGCACTGCAAACCGACGAATTGTGCCCATGCAACTGGGAAAAAGGCGAAGAAACACTGGAATCTGCGGTAAGCTAAGAATATTGATCACCTGCCCCGTACCACCCCGGTGCGGGGCTTTTTTATACCACTTTAGAAAAACACCTGGCTATGGAAACTCCTGCTGTAAATGAAACATTGCAAAACCTGCTGCAAGACCTGGGCATGGACCCCAGCCACACCAGCCCTGCCCTTGTAAGCCTTTCCGGGGCGAATAGCAAGTATCTCAAAGACTTGAGGCTGAATGTATCTGCCACACTTGCCAGCACCAATATGTCGCGCAAAGAGGCATACCTGTTAGCATTGTCCGTAGCAGCTACAGAAAAACATGAAGCGCTGATATCCGCATTTGAAAAGCTGGCACTAAAAGAAGAGGCAACACCCGAAGAAATATCGGAGACACATGGTTGTGCATCTTTGCTGAGCCTTAACAATGTATTCTACCGTTTCAGGCATTATATGCACAGCAATGAATATTATAGCAAGCAGCCCGCTGGCCTGCGTATGAGCCTGATGATGAACCCCGTAATGGGCAAGGGCTTGTTTGAACTGATGAGCCTGGTTATTTCAGCAATCAATGGTTGCGAAAAATGTGTGGTATCGCACGAACATTCCGTGAAGCAACACGGAGCCTCTGAACCACGCGTATATGATGCGATACGCCTTGGTGCAGTAGTAAGGGGCCTTTGCGTGACCATGTAATACTATTTAAAAATTAAAAATCGGTATCACAAACGTACTCTCGCTTGGCGGCCTTAAAAACGAAATGAGAGAAACTGCGAGCTTTGCGTCCCTGTCTGCCGACAGGCAGGTTTGCGAGAAACCCCTTTTTTGCCAAGCACCCTATGCTGGCAGTGTGATGGTAAAAGTGCTCCCCTTACCCGGTGTGCTTTCCACCTTTATCTTACCCTCATGGGCATCAACAATGGCCTTAACATAGCTAAGCCCAAGGCCAAAGCCTTTTACATTGTGCAGGTTGCCGGTATGTGCGCGGTAGAACTTCTCAAATATGCGCGACTGCGTTTCCTTGTCCATGCCAATACCGTTGTCCTTAATGCTTATTGACAACATACCATTGCCATGTTTAAAGGTTTCTACACTGATACGCGGCGAACCTTCGGAATACTTCAGCGCATTATCCAGCAGGTTAAAAATGATATTGGAGAAATGAACGTCATCGGCCTTGATGTTCGGATTGCTGGCGTTGAGTTTCAGTTCCAGGATGCCATTTTTTTCCTGCACCTGCAGCGCGAAGTTATCTGCCACTTTGTGAATCACCTGGTGCGTGTCCAACGGCTGGAGATTGAGTTTCAGCTCTTCCTTTTCAAGGCGGGCGGCTTGCAGTATTTTCTCCACCTGCTTGTTCATCCGTTTGTTCTCCTCCTTTATCATGCTGCTGTATATCTTGATCTTGTCAGTATCATGTATCACCTTTTCGTTAGTAAGCGCATCTATGGCCAGTGAGATGGTTGCAAGCGGTGTCTTGAGCTCATGCGTCATGTTGTTGATAAAGTCCGACTTGATCTCTGATAGCTTCTTCTGGTTGAACAGCGTACGTACTGTAACAAAGAACGCCAGTATAATGATAGTAGTAAAGACAATTGACGCGATGATCATCCACAGCATTTCGCGGATGATGGCATTTTTGTCCTCGAAAATCGAGAGGTAAAGCGTTTCATGCGATCGTAACGCATTGTCCGGAGCCAGGTATTGGTTTTTGGCAGTGCTGAGCATTGAGTTCTGGAACCCGTCAGACTGCATAATAGCTAATTTGAAAATGTTCGTAACGCAAAAATCAAATGGTTCCTTGATGTTGTTTTGCCTAAGCTCTTTTTCAATGACCTCCTGTACCTCATCACGGGTAAGCGCTCCGTCTATCCTGAAATTATTTCGAAGGAAAAACTCCTCAGACGATTTATTCAGAAAGTCCTGGTTTGATTTATTGATAAATTTATCCTGGAGCTCCTTTGGTATCTGCTCCAGAGAATTTTCCACTCCCCTTAAAAACTCTTCGTTCTTCAGCTTCAGCGCATTGTTTATCCACGACATCTGGATAAACATGATGCCTACTACTGAGAGCGTTATTAAAACAACTATTAAGGGAAATATTCTCTTCATCAGTAAACAAATGTACTATCGCCTGAAATACCAGATCACTAAGCAATATACAGTTTAACGCTGATTTAACTGTATTGTAAAGTGTATTTTCTATGCCAGCCTTACTTTTCAAATACCACTGTATCCGGGCTGGCGCCGTTCTTTATCAGTATCCCGTTAATGTCTGCGATCATCTTGTCCGGACCACAGACATAAAAGTGAGCATTAAAATCAGCTATTTCTTTTTTTAAGAACGCCTCGTCAATACGGCCGTGCAGGTATTTGCTGTTATTTTC
>CAIRTW010000205.1 GCA_903881585.1 uncultured Bacteroidota bacterium
AACACAATTGGCCTCGTAGTACAATGGATAGTATAAGAGTTTCCGAAGCTCCAGATCCAGGTTCGATTCCTGGCGAGGCCACTGATAACAAGCAGAAACGCCCTGTAGCATTACGTTACAGGGCGTTATTCTTTTTTGGTTTAAACATGGTTTAAACAAAAGATTTATTTTAGCCGTAGGCAAGTATAATTACAAACAAGTGTCCTACAGATTAATAATTATTTTTTCTTGCGTTCTTTATCACTGGGTGGCTGCACTTTTAATATTGGCTTGCCTTTTACCTTTTCGGATGTGAAGAGTTGAGCAAGACGGGTAATTCCGGCTTATCAAAACCATTCAGAAATTGCGCCTCTCGGTATAATTCTATGCGCACCTGTGGATTTTTACGGTGCACTTGCCAAAATAGTAACTGTAAGCGATGCCGGTTCAGTAATTACCAAAGATCACTGTGTAAAGATCCTTATAAAGCTCTGCGCGGTAAAACAATATGCAGCCGATGCTTTTGCATTGCTAGTGGAGCAAATTCTCAACAGCCCGCCTAATCAAATGCCAACCTATGCAGAGGGTGCAATGCCTTTTGTAAATGATAATAACAAAGCTGCCCTTATCAAGGCGCTCACCTCCAGATTGGGAGATATAGAGTCTGATACCAAACGGAAGCGCGTAGAAAAAGTGCTTGCAAAACTGGCCGCTAAGAAATAGCATTATTCATCTCCTTCAAACGTCCTGAACACCATTTTCGCCTTTTCCATGGCTATTACTGCATGGTTAGGATATTGACCCTGGACCACTGAATTGGAACCAACAATATTGTTGATGCCTAAGATAGTGCCGCCCAGTATGGCTGCACCAACACCGATCCAGGTGCCGTCTTTGATGTGAATTGGAATGCCTTTTTGGTTAGGCTGCTGTATGATCGGCACGTTGGGATGGGCCGAAGAGTGATTATTATCGCCGATGAACACACGTTCTGCTATAGTGCAGTTTTTGCCAATGATGATTGAGTTGGTACACGAGATAAATAAATTGCGCTGTATCTGGGTTTCATTCTCTATCCTGATGGACGACTCAAAAATGTACTGCTCCTTTTTGAAATCGGCCAGGTACTTTTTATCAATGTAGTTCATCAGCTCCGAGGTATCCCAGTAGGCGTGCATGTATGCAAACTCACGGATGCTCACGCGGTCGCCAATGTAGATATTCTGGGGGTTCAGAATTCTGTATGGAGGTAGTATCTTGGCGTTCTCCCCAAAATAAGCAAACTTCTTTTTGTCTTCGCTGGTCAGCGGTTCGTTCTTCTCAATTAATACGTTGGCCATTTCCTGATTATTTTATCCGTTTACCATACACAAAACAACTGCAGTGGCCATCTTTTCGGTATGGCTGATGCTTAGCTTCAATACAACATTAGTCACTGGGCTTGGCAGCTCCAGGTAGGGAGCGCCATCGCTATCATGTTTCACGCAGATGTTCTTCATTTCTACGCCCGCAAATAGCTTATTGCTTTTGATCAGCGCTTCCTTTGCGCAGAACATACCACATAAGTGTATCCTCGGATTTTTTGCTGCTATAGCATACCTGATCTCTTCCGGCTGGAAAACCGATTGATAAAAATCATCGTTTAAATAATCAGCCGACTCAGGCAGGTTGTCCAGCTCTTCAATATCCGTCCCGATAGAAATATCGACCCCTGCTGGCTTGCCCATGGTGCGCGCGGGTGCAGGCGTAGCCTGTAAAGCTGCCTGTGCCGGGGCGGCACCGCCCAGTTGGCTGAGTACATCACTAACCAGCGAATCTGGCGTGATCGCCGGAATTTTCTTCCCGGTTTCTTTTTCCAGTTGCCGGTGCAGCCTTATCAGCTTTATCGAAGAACTAAGCCCGATAGATTTGAACGTTTGCCCTGCAGTAACTGCCAGCGAATCTATATTCGCGAAGTGGCAAATGACCTGTATGATCTTGTTTTCCATTTAATAACCTCCTGAACAAATATGACAGATATAATTTTGCTTTCCTTTCTCATCCACATTCACATACATCACAGCCTCATTCTTGTAGTACTCGTGAAGTGTTTTCACGTCAGTGAAGCATTTGCTGCACACAACTTCACTTGCGGCATCCGGGTTTACGTTTTCACCGGTCGAATATTTCGATAAACGGAATTTCAGCTGGTTCAGGAAATTGGAGATCGCAGCACCCGAATGAACTTTATGGTCAAATACCATGGTCAGTGTCATTGGCTTACCCGGCAAGTCCGAATCCATCCCTATACCCAGTATTGCGCTCTGCAGCCCATTGATAAGCGGCTGAAAGCTGAAGATGTTTTCGCCAGAAAGGTCTGTTACCGTGAATGAACCGGCGGTGAGGTCTTTGTAGGAGAATTTGTTATCGAGATAACAATCGATAAAATAAGCAATTTTTTGCTCCAGGTCAGCAATGCTGAGCCCATCGGCTTTTTGTATTACAGGCACCTTTAGCTGGTTGTCCAGGTCGAGTGCTACGCCTATGTTTACCTCGTCGTAATAATATACCTTCTTGCCATCGTAATATGAACACATAGCCGGGTTTTCCCTCAGCAACTGCGCCAGCTCAAACAATATAGTTGGCAACCGGTCATGCGGGCTGAACAGGCGTTCTGTATTTAGTTGTACCGTGAGCGAACTGCTGATATTATCTCTTTGGCCCGCTTCAAGCTGTGCTATTTCAAACAGCTTCGATGGAGAAACGTCCGTATTTCTGTATTTATCGTTATCCGCCGAAGCAGGTGATACCTGGCTCTTCTCATTTTCGGATTTCTTAGGAGCGTCTTTTTTATTTAGCTTGGCTAAGATAGTCCGCTTTGTGACAAGCCCCTGCAATCCGAGGTTTTCAAGGTTAGGATTGTGTTCCTCTATATATGCCTTTGCGTCGTCCGAATATCTTACAAAACCGGAAACGACTGCTTGTTTTTTCTGTTTCTTTTCTGCCGTCTGCCCAGCGCTCGCCCCAGTGGAAACATACTGGTTTAGCTCCTCCACAGTCGAAAAAAGATAGCCAATCACCGCACCAATAGCAACTGTTTCCTCTTCGGCAGATGATTGCTTAACAAAACCATCATGCTCCGCCTCAAATTCAAACGTAGCCTTTGAGGTTTCAAAATCAACTATGATATCGCCCTTGCGCACTGCTGCCCCATCCTTCACATACCAACGTAATATTTTTACGTAGTCGTCATTGGAATTTACCTTTGGAACGCTTAAATCAATTCTCATTAATCAGTTCTTTTATCAGGGAAATAATCTTTGTTTTACCCGGCAATACTTCTTTCTCCATTTGGCCGGAAGAAGGAATACATACAGCCGGAGGGTTTATTCTTTTTATCTTTTTCAGATGCCCGGGAAGTTGCTCAGACAATTGCGCGATAAGCTCCGATCCAAATGCCGCAAACCCCTGCCCTTCCTCTATGATCACCAATGCCTCGCTTTGCTCAAAAACATCGAGGTACTTGCTCACATGAAACGGGTAGATCTTCGTGGGGCAAAACACTTGTGCCACTATGCCATGCTGCTGGAAAAGCTCATCCACAATTTCCGGGAGCATGGTTGACAGACCACCATAGGCAACAATCGTCACATCTATAGCAGCGCTTGCAGGCTTGATCAGGCTTACCGGGAACATTTCTACGGAGGCCTCATTTGAAAACCCTTCAGGAAGCGACTGCAATAAATTAGCTCCGTAAAGCTGCTTGTTTTCTATTAATAAAAAGGGGCCGAGGTTTTTACTTTTTATAAGGCTCTTGTATATAATTCCGGGGTCAGACAGGTGGTTGATGGCCACGACCGTAAGGCCGGGTATGCCCAGGAAGTGTTTTTCCAGAGTCTGGCTGTGTGTAGGCCCGTAGCCACGCCCACCGCCCATTGGCGTGCGTATGATCATGTTCACTTTCACGTGGCCATGATACATCATTTCAAATTTGCTGATGTGGTTCAGTATCTGGTCGAATGTGAGGGAGATAAAATCACCGAACATGATCTCCACCAGCGGAAAAAACCCTTCCAGCGCCAGGCCACAGCCTATGCCGGCAATAGTACTTTCCGAAATGGGCGTATTGAATACCCGCTCCGGGTACATGGCCGACAACTCATTCGATACTTTGAATGCACCACCGTATGGCGACATTACGTCCTCCCCAAGGAAAATGACCCGGTCATCCTCACCCATCGCTTCTTTAAAAGCGGCATTGATCACATTTACCACACGCTTATTCTGCAGCTGGCCCACTTGCTCCCACGGCACCAATGCAGACTCGACAAGGTCTGCCGGAATAGGGGAATAGCCATGCTGCTCCGCTTTTTCAACGGACATTTCGATCAGCTCATCTATTTTTGATTCCTCAGCGCGAATGTTATTTTCATTTGCCTCCAGAATTTTTGTAAGCGGGTCTAAAGACTCGTAATGGCTTACTTCACTTTTATCCCTGTTATCATCTCCTTTTGAGTGGGCTTTTAGGCGGTAAGTATTTATCAGCAGGAAAACAGGCTTTACCTCATTTCTTACAATGTCAAACGCCTGCTGCGTTGTTTCTGCAAGCTGCTCCCAGTTCCAGGTATCACCTTCAAATGTAGTTATACCAAAAGCCTTTGCCCGGTCTGTTATGCTGCCGGCCATTGTCTCCTTGATAGACGTGGACTGGGCATACTGGTTATTTTCCAGTATTACCAGCATCGGCAGACTCCACTTAGAGATTATGTTGAATGTTTCATACACACTACCCTCGCCCAATGTACCATCGCCGATAAATGCAATGGACATATTTTTCTGACTATTGAGCTTGAACGCAAACGCACAACCAGCCGCAGTAGGCAGGATACCTCCCTGAATACCACTGGAGAAAAATTTGTCTTTATACAAATGCTGGCTCCCACCCCATCCGCGGCAAACGCCCGACTCCTTGCCTATTATCTCACTGATCAGCCCGTCAATATCATTGGTGTATGATAAAAAATGCCCGTGGCAGCGGTGATTGGAAAAGATCGCATCTCCGCTATGAATAAACTCAGATACCACCGCCCCGCTGAATTCCTGCCCGATACATGTATGCACCGTTCCGCTTAGCTTCCCTTCACCAAAAAGGCTAAGCAAACGGTTTTCCACTTTCCGCGATAGTAATGCTTTATGAATAATTCTGTCTCTCATTTCATTAAATATAATTCCTGCCAAAAAACACGTGATCTATAAACAGGCCTCAACCATACGGGTGGAGATCACATGTTTAATTTCTTGTCCACAATAAAATGGGGTCTGTTTTTAGTCTGTAAGAATATCTTACCTATGTAGGCGCCAATAATACCCGTACTCATCAGTATCAACCCTGTATTAAAAATGATCAGCACTGCCAAGCTTGCCCACCCGGGGCTGAACCCATGTGTGAACCGCAAATATACTATATAAATGATCAACAGGAAACCGATGATGGAAAACGACATGCCCGTAAAAATAGAGATAGTGAGCAGCCTGTTCGTCTGAGATATGATACCATTCACGGAGTGCATTATCAACTTCTTCAAGGTATATGAGCTCTTCCCTTCAAAACGCTTATCATGCTCTATCTCCACATAAGTATGGGTGAACCCAAGTATCTTCAGCATGGATAAATAAGGCCGGTAAAAGTCATTCAACCTGTTGTACTCCTCCTGCACTTTTTTCGTAATGAGGGAATAGCCCCCGATCTTCAGATTATTGTTCAGCGACTTATCATCAAGCAGCCAGTTGAATATCTTGGACCAGAAAAATGAAATGAAGTTCTTGATGAAATTATGGTTCCTTGTATTTTTGTAGGTATATACTATATCATTCCCTTCTTCCGCTTTATCTATGAGCGTTTTGATATACTTTGGGTTGTCCTGCAGATCGCAATCCATAACAATAAGATAATCTCCTGTGGCCAGGTAAAGCCCCGCTGCGATCGCATTGTGCTGTCCAAAATTTCTGCTCAGCCTTACCCCTTTCACTTTATCATTCACTTTGCATATTGCCTCTATTTTCTGCCACGACCTGTCTGGACTGTTATCTTCAACCAAAAGGATCTCATAATTATTAGTAATAGCCACCATTGCGTCAGTGATCTGCTTCACAAGCTCGTCCACGATCTTCTCCGCGCCATATACCGGGCTAATGATGCTGATAAATTTACTATCCATGTTTTGCATTGTAAGTAATTTCATTTAAAATCCAATCCCCCAAACCTCGCTTCGCTCATTTCGCTCTTCCGTGAAAACTGGAATTAAAGCTTGATAAACGGCCGCTCTACCCTATAATACGATGCTAATGACATCATAGCCAAATATAGTGAGTTAATGGGAAAAGATAAGTACCTGCCACCAACGCAACTGCAGGTGAATATCTCCTGCCACAGATATAGGAAATTATAGCGGTTGGCAACCTGTTAAATTGGTCGCAAATGTAGCCATAAATTGCGAATTTCAGGTTAACAAGCTGAAAAACCGGGTGCTGAAAAACTTTATGATTTAGCCAGTTATATGCAAATACGAAAGGATAGAATTCGCGGCAAAAGCCTGATCTTAAACCTCTTCCCCCCCCTAAACGAATGAATAATTGCAGCATTGTAATACCAGAAAGATTGAGCTAAAACCAAAAAGGTTTTAACTCAATCTTTCCGATCGTTTTCTTAGTAATGATAGGAGTTCATTCCAGTAAGATAATCCAGCACCTTCTTTACTTTCCATCATGCGGCCCCTCGGCTATCTCTTCTACCATTTTTTTACAAAAGGCAGGCAGGTCGTGTGGGTCTCTGCTGGTCACAAGGCCGTTGTCCACTACTACTTCTTTGTCCACCCAGTTTGCACCCGCATTGGTAATGTCTGTTTTCAGCGAAGGATATGAGGTTAAGGTCCTACCCTTGAGCATACCGGTTTCTATCAGTGTCCATGGCGCATGGCATATCGCGGCAACAGGTTTCTTAGCTTCCAGAAAGCTGCCCACAAATGCAACAGCGTCTTTATTCCGGCGAAGCTGATCGGGATTCATCACACCGCCAGGCAATACCAGCGCGTCATAGTCCCGGGCATTAACTTCACTAACTACTTTGTCCACTGCAACCTCGTCGCCCCAGTTCTTATCCTTCCAGCCTTTTATTTTGCCTGCTTCAAGGGACACCACATGAACCTCGGCGCCTGCTTCTTTTAATGCCGCTACCGGCTTTTCAAACTCGGATTGTTCGAAGCCACTTGCCGCGAGCACCGCTACTTTCTTTGAATTTAATTTTTGCATGGTATTTGTTTTTGTTTTCGAAAACAATAAAACCATACCATTAATGCAGCGACAACTATTTCTCTGAAAAGAAAAAGCGCCCGTTACGAGCGCCTGTATTCATTTAATTAAATTGCGATCTATTTAAAAGACATTGCTTCCTTACCTATCATCTTACGCAGCATACCCAGCTGACCGATGTGGTATGCCTCGTGCGAAACCAGGAACGAAACCAGGCCACGCATAGTATCATCGGCTATTGGCGCCTGTACGGGCGACTTTGTCGCCAACACTTCTTCCGGTATATTGCTGATGCCGTTACTGATGGCTGCCGCAGTAGCCTCCCACTTTGCCTTGATCTCATCGATAGGCGGGTACGTTGCGTTAGGATCATATGAATTACCTCTGCCGAATTGGGCGTTATACGATTCGTCCGGGGCCAGGCCCGCAACTTTGCTCAGGTTTCCGAGGCGCGTATTCAGCAGATGCCCGGCTATCCATTTCATATTGTTGATCTGCTCTGATTTACGGGTACCCGATTCGTCCTCGGTGACACCTTCTGTGACATTGTTAAAAAGGCGTGTATGCAGGTCGAATTGCGCTTTGAGCGATGCTGTTGCTGTTGACATAATTTTGATTTTTTTAAATGAGATAAAAAGAGCCCGCCAGAATTAAATGCAAGCGGGCTCCGCATTTGTTAGCCGTACATTTATCAGTTCCCCGAATGCAGCGCTACCGCATTCCCTTCCGAGTCCATGAAAAAACCCATGTAACCTATTTCATCGCTGATCTTAGTTTTTGGCATTGTTACTTTGCCGCCAGCCGCTTCTACTTTTCCGAGAGCAACTCCCATATCCGGGTTGCCATTGAAGTATATCTTGGCGCCGTCTGCGCTTGGTTTGTGCATCTGGCTTTCCACCAGCGCACCTGATACTTTACCATTCATGTTTTCTGATGGGAACATGGCCATTTTCATGCCCATCATTTCCATTTGTTCCAGCTTTGTGTCGAAGATGGCCTCATAAAATTTCGTTGCCCTGGCTATATCGCTTACGGATATTTCAAACCAGTTGATCGCATTTGCGTTCTTGTCCATGATGTTTGTTTTTTGTTACCTGCCTACCGGCAGGCGGGGTTAAAAATTGAATTGAATAATGATCAATAAAAAAATTGCTCTGCTACTATTTTGCCGTCCTTTACTTCGTACATAGACAGTTCTTCCAGCAGTTGCCTGCCCCGGCCTTTCATTGTTGCATCAAGGGTTGTAGGTACGCAAAAGAAACGGCCATTCACCACCGGATCGCCAAACGCGCCGCCATGGCGCTCTTCGATCATACTGGCAAACATCTTGCCTTTTTCAATTACGGCCGTCTTGCCTTGTGTAAATGGCATGGGTGAATGTGAAGGCTCTGTGCAAGCGATGTCATCGCCATACAATTCTTCCTGGGCTTCGAATATCTGTCCCTTACGGCAGAGTTCCACTAAGCGGTCTGCTACTTGTTGTGTCGTCATTTTCTTTGGTTTTTGTTGATGATTGAAATTAGTTTTAAAACTCTTCCTAAGGAATTAAGTAATTGTGAACGATCACGTATTTCCCAATTCCAATGCAAACGTACTGTCATTAACCGACAATAGCGGCGTGTAAATACGCCAATCTCAGGGGGTGATCGCGACAACAATTTGACCTAGATTTGCATAATAAAATCAGGATGTATGAAACACGTATCTATCATAGTGCCACAGGGAGACAGTATTCTGAGCAGCATTATCGGCCCGTTCAAAGCATTGAACGCAGCAAACGACTATCTGCAGAAAACAGGCCGCGGTCCAATGTTCGACATACATCTTGTTGGGTTAAGCGATGAGACCAAGCTGTACGGCGGGCTGTTTTCCGTTCACCCCGACACCATGATGAACACCGTAAAAAAAACAGACCTGATCATTATCCCTGCATTGAACCCGAAGTCACTATCCGTAAACCAGGACTTTATACCCTGGATCACAGACCAGTACAAGCGTGGCGCTGAAGTGGCGAGCCTTTGTGTAGGGGCGTTCCTGCTGGCATCAACCGGCCTCATTAAGGGCAAAGCATGCACCACACATTGGATGGCTGCTGATGCGTTCCGGCAAATGTTCCCTGATGTAAAGCTGGTGCCTGAGAAAATAATAATAGACGACAACGGCATCTACTCCAGTGGCGGCGCTTATTCATTTATCAACCTGGTGCTGCACCTCATCGAGAAACACTGTGGGCGCGATGTAGCTGTATTTGTATCCAAGGTGCTGGAAGTGGAAATAGAGCGAAAGAGCCAGTCTCCATTTACCATCTTCATGGGCCAGAAGGAGCATGAAGACGACCCGATAAAAAAAGCACAGGAATACATAGAAAGCAATGTAGCCGAGAAAATATCTGTTGACTACCTGGCTGGATTGTCGCTCATAAGCAGGCGCAACTTTGAACGACGATTCAAAAAAGCAACGGCAAATACACCGGTGGAATACCTGCAACGTGTAAAAATTGAAGCCGCCAAGAAAAGCCTCGAATCGGGAAGGGAAAATATTAACGAGGTAATGTATGCCGTCGGCTACTCTGATAGCAAGGCGTTCCGCACTACATTCAAAAAGATAACAGGACTTTCGCCACTGGATTATCGTAAAAAGTATAACAGGGAAATGGTGAGTTAATCAACTAAATAATTATTTTCGTAAATTGCAGCATGACTAACGCCCAGTTATATAAAGATCTATCCTCGCTGCCTGATTCACTAAAGCAGGAGGCTGGTGATTTTATTGCGTTTCTCAAACAAAAAGTACAGCCCAAAAAAGAAAAAAAACGCCCACTAGGTTTAGCAAAAGGCAAAATAGTTATTAAGGATAATTTCGATGACCCTATTCCAGGCTTTGAAGCATATCAGTAATATGGCATTCCTCCTTGATACCCACACCTTACTTTGGGCGATTCTTAATGATAAAAATCTTTCTTCAAACGCAAAAAAGTATTTATCGGATACAGCTCATATAGTTTACTATAGCCCCGTTTCTCAATGGGAGATTACTATAAACCATTCTTTAGGCTCTTTAGACCTCCGCATAACGCTGGACGAATGTTTTGACATTATTACTAAAACGGGCTTTATTGAATTACCCCTGCATAGTGATCAATTTATTACACTGAGCAAATTGCCGCATCATCACAAAGATCCATTCGACAGAATGCTTGTTGCACAAGCAATATGTAATAATCTTAGAATTATTACCAAGGACAGTATAATTCCCAAATATGATGTTGAAACAATCTGGTAAGCCTGGTTTATGGAACAAGTAATACTAGTCGATCAGCACGACAATGAAACGGGCACAATGGAAAAGCAGCAAGCCCACATAGAAGGCCTCCTGCACCGCGCGATCTCCGTTTTCATATACAACACAAAAGGTGAAATGCTGTTACAGCAGCGCGCTGCGGATAAATACCATTCTGCAAACCTATGGACCAACACTTGCTGCAGCCATCCGCGCCCCGGCGAAACGGCTGGCGATGCTGCAACACGCAGGCTGCGTGAAGAGATGGGTATGACGTGTGAACTAACAGAGGCCTTTAACTTTATATACAAAGCAAAGCTGGACAATGACCTCACCGAACATGAATATGACCATGTATTTACCGGCATTACTGATAACATCCCAAAACCAGACCCGGCTGAGGTTGCCGCATGGAAATACATCGAACTTGCTCAACTTGAAAAAGATATTGACGACCAACCTGGAAAATATACCGAATGGTTTAAAATATGCCTGCTAGACTGGAGGGATAAATTGTATGCACTCAAATCCGACTAGCGCATTTTCAACCCTTAACAAGTTAGAGAATAATTAAGGTAATTCTGACTTAAACCTTTTCGCTATATTTCCGTCTTACTTGCTATCAGAAATAACACCATGCTCCAACGATTTGCGCTTGTACTTGCTATCTTATTGATCTCATCCACTTCTTTCGCTCAAACTTATTCCATTAAAGGCCGTATTGCCGACTTTAAAGATACATCTGCGCTCATTGGTGTATCTGTGGTGCTGAAAGATGGCAACGACACCAGCGAGAAGACCGGGCTGGGAGATGTAACGGACGTCACCGGCAATTTCAATGTAAAAGGAGTTAGCCCAGGCAAATATCTGCTTCACATCGAATACCTCGGCTACAGATCGCAGAACAAAATGCTTACCGTTACCGACCGCGATTTTTTTGTTGGCACGCTGGCAATGAAGGCAAGCACTAATGAGCTGAAAGGCGTAACGGTTGCCGGCAAGCAGATACGCGCCGAGCAAAACGGCGATACCACCGCATTTCATGCAGACGCCTTCAAGGTGAACCCGGATGCAACTGCCGAAGACCTCATCAACAAAATGCCCGGCGTATCATCAGACAATACAGGCGTAAAAGTGAATGGAGAAGCGGTGCAGCAAGTGTATGTAGATGGCAAGCCTTTCTTCGGCACAGACCCTACCCTGGGTGTGCGAAACCTGCCTGCCGAAGTGGTGGACAAAGTAGAGATATTCGACCAGCTCAGCGATCAGTCGCTCTTCACTGGCTTTGATGATGGCAACTCCCAGAAGACCATGAACTTTGTTACCAAGAGGGACAAGCGCGAAGGTGAGTTTGGCAAGATATACGGGGGCTATGGCACCGATGGTACTTTCCTGGGTGGCGAGAGCTTTAACTCTTTTCAGGGAGACCGCAGAATATCTATCATAGAGCTTTCCAATAACATCAACCAGCAAAATTTCAGCTCACAGGATCTGCTGGGCATATCCGGCGGTGGCGCTGGTGGCGGCAGGGGTGGCGGCGCCTTTGGCGGCGGCGGAGGGGGCGGCGGTTCCAGCAACTTCCTTACCGGCCAGCAATCAGGCATTACTACAACACACTCAGCCGGCATCAACTACAGCGACCAATGGGGTAAAAAAATAAAGGTCTCTGCCAGCTATTTCTTCAACTATTCTGATAACGTAAACAGCACCGAAACAAGCCGCAATTACAGTTTCCCCACAGATGCACCGCTTGACAGTAACCAGGTGGGACTATACAATGAAAAAGACATCAACAACACTAAGAACTTCAACAACAGGTTCAACCTGCGTTTTGAATATACCATTGATTCTTCCAACTCGCTGATCGTAACCCCCAACATCAGCCTGCAGGAAAACTACGCCACGGCAAGCCAGATAGACAGCAGCTACTCTCAAAGAAACCAGCTTCTAAGCAACTCTAATAACAGCAGCATTGCTAACAGCTCAGGTTATTCGTTCTCCAATAACATTTTGTTCCGCCACAAAATGCAGAAGAAGGGAAGAACGTTTTCCATCAATGTAGGCACATCATTAAATGAAAAGACCGGCGATGGTATTACCAACACTATCACCGAAAGTGCAGATTCCACTGGGGTATACCCCACCACCCCAACCCAGGTGGACCAGCACTACAACCTTTATAACAACAGCAATACTATCTCGTCCAACGTAAACTATACCGAACCTATAGGCGAGAAAAGCCAGCTGATGTTCAACTACAATCCGTCTATTACCAACAGCAAATCTGATAAGGCTACCGATACGCTAAGCGCAACTTCATCACTGCTGCAGCCCGACCCTATACTCTCTAATAAATACACCAGCACCTACACTACGCAGCGTGGCGGCATCAGCTACCGGGTAGGCGATAAGAAAATGAACCTCATGTTTGGCGCCAATGTGCAGTATGCAGTGCTGGATGGCAACCAGGATTTCCCCTCTGCTATGACCATCAGCCCTAAGCCATTTGTAAATGTACTGCCCATGGTGTTCTTCAATTACAAATTTAAGAATGGCAAAAACCTGCGAATCAGCTACCGCACCAACATCAGTCCGCCGGGTATTACCCAGTTGCAGAACGTAGTGAACGTTAGCAACCCACTACAACTGAGCACCGGCAATGACAGTTTAAAACAGGATTATGAACAAACTTTACTGGTGCGGTATGGCCTTACCCGTGGAAAATCGCAGCACAATTTCTTCCTCTATGCCTATGCCAATTACATAACCAACTATATAGGCACGGCCACCTACTCTACGCTAAAGGCCGATTCTACTATAGCTAATGGCATCCTGCTAACACGAGGCGCACAACTTACCGCACCGAAAAACCTCAACTACTATTCAAACAACAAGATATTTGTAACCTACGGCATCCCCACTGATTTCATTAAGAGCAACCTGAACCTTACCGGGGGGCTTAACTACACGCACACACCGGGTCTGATAAACAACGCAGCCGACTATTCGAATGATCTTGTTCCTTCGGCGGGAATCGTGATCAGCAGCAACGTAAGCCAGAACCTTGATTTTACACTTTCCTATACCGGCACTTACAATTTTGTTAAGAATTCACTGCAAGGGGCCGCCAATAATAATTATTACAATCACACTGCCTCCTTCAAGATCAACTGGATATTCCTGAAAGGGTTTGTCTTCAATACAAACATTACCCATGCTTATTACAGCACACTAAGCTCATCTTCCGGCAATATCGACTTTTTGTTATGGAATGCTTACGTGGGCTACAAATTCTTCAAAAACCGGTCTCTCGAAGCAAGGATCAGCGCATTCGATATACTTAAGGAAAACAAGAGCGTCACACGCACCATTGGCGCCAACTATGTAGAAAATGACCTGACCAATGTGCTGCAGCAATACTTCATGCTCCAGCTCACCTATACGCTCCGGCACTTTAAAGGAATGACTATGCCAACCGAGGAAGGCAACGAAAGAGGGAATATGCCGGGCGGCCCTCCCGGAGGAATGCCACCTGGTGGCGGCCACTGGCACGATGGCGGCGGTGGAGGTATGTAACGGTCACGAATTGATGACATTGGTATAAGCAGGATTCTTGTTCCTCAGGTCCAGGCCACCCTCCAGCACCGATTTGATATTGCTGTGGTAGAATGCCCAACCTGTTGAGCAGCCCACATGAAAGTCTGATCGGCTTTTTTCATCTGTGGGTATCTGGCTCTGGGTTAGCACCATCTCCGTTATATTGCCATGATCTGTGAGTTGTATGGTTACTACACCCGCCTTACCAAACACAAAAGCAAACCGGTCTTTGCCATTCGCTTCTGTCACTGCGCCATGCTCTGTAGTAGTATCCGGATGCCCGTGCCACAGCCACTCATAAGTATCGCCCGCCTGCACGGCGCTGTTGTCATCCCGTATTTCCCCCTCAGGCGATTTGAATTCCGCTTTTCTCAGAAACCAGCTTTCCAGGTTAGCTCTTGTAGTCCATGCATCATATACCCTTTGCATCGGCACGCTGATATAAATTTTCTGCGAAAACGTGCTCCAATCGTATTGAGACATGGAATTGATTTTACAATAAATTTAGTAAATCGAACGGAAATAATTATTTTTGGGATAATGATGTACCGTAAAGCATACTTGCCGCTTATCATTTTGTTAACATTGATCGGCCTTAGATTACTGGCACAACAAAACGCCGGAAAGAAACCGCGCGTTTTCATCCCTCCTGTTTACCTCGGCCACTCAGATCTGAAAGGCGGGCCAATAAAAAAAGATCAGTTCAATTCATTATTAAAGCAAGGTATCAGTTGCCATGACTCCGCCGGCAACAAATACCGGATCGTGTCTTTTGATTTTGGATATTCCGAGCGCAGGCTTTATGAAGATTCTGTTGGCAATATGGTAACCATGATGGATTACAGCGCTGAGTTCTGCATGGGCGACACCGTGGGCACAGATATATCCACAACCCGCATCCCCGCAGTTAAAGACCCCTACTTTGGTGACCAGGACAGCAGCGATATCTCTAAAAGCATCTATGAGCGCGTGAAGCCCGGCGATACGGTATATATATCTCATGTAGTAGTGGCAAAATATCTTGATGCCACCACATCACTTCCCGACAGTTCCGGCATCAGGGCCGCGAGTATGAAATTTTACTTTGTTAAGTAAGGAATGGCGACAAAATCCCAAGCCTAATTCAGCAGCAGCAGATTCACACTGCGCTGCAATATATTGAATGCAATTTCTGCCATTAGATTTTCCTTATCCAGCGTCGGGTTCACTTCAGCTATCTCGAAACAGCAGATCTTGTGATGCTGCATGAATGATGCAACCAGGTCTTCCGCCTCACGCTCCTTTAGCCCATTGCTTACCGGCGTTCCAGTGCCGCGCGATATAGAGCTATCCAGGCAGTCCACATCAAACGACACATAAATATCATCGCAGTTGGATAGATGCAGGAATGTTTGCCTTACCACATTCTCCACACCCTTGCGCCGTACTTCGGCCACAGGTATCACTTTTATATTTCCTTTCTTAATGATCGCCTCTTCTTCTTTTTCAAAATCACGAAGCGCTATGAACACTATATCTTCCGGCGCAATTTTAGGTTCTATTTTCCCCAGCGACTTTAGCTTGTTCCAGAACTCCAGCGTCTTGGCGTCCGGGTTATGTACCTGGTTATCTATGTTATCATCTGCCAGCGATATAGACAGCGGCATACCGTGCATGTTGCCAGATGGTGTAGTATAGGGCGAGTGCATATCCGCATGGGCATCTATCCACACCACGCCAAGGCGGCGTTTGGGACGGGCCATTTTAAGCCCCGCTATGGTGGCCCCTGCCGTACTGTGGTCGCCGGCAAGCACCAGTGGAAAAAGCCCCGACTTTACTGTATCACATACGGCCTTAGACACCCGGTCATACATTGTATATATGCCCTGTATGCGCTTGGCATACGGAGATGCTATGGGCTCATACAGCAGCCTGTTCTCATTTTCTATCACATCAGATGGGAAGTTCACGAAAAGATTGCTCATAAAATCGAGCGCAGCTATCTTGATAGCGTCAATGCCCAGGCTGGCGCCACGTGTTCCCGCCCCTATCTCCGACCGTACTTCTATGATCTTTATGTTCCGCATAGAGCCAAAGGTAAGAGATAAGGTGATAAGTTGATAAGAGGCAAGATGATATGTTAGCGGATGATTCGCATTGATGCAAGGCTGCAGTTACGACTTATGACTCTAAAACGGATACCCTATCGAAATATTGAAGATGATGTTATTGGATCGCCATGAAGAATTCCAGGGATCGATCTGGTTAAATACCCAACCGCCATCAGTAAAAACGTATGGTTTTTTCACCGGCATGGCCACGTCTATGCGCAAGGTAAGAAATGAGGCTATGTCAAAACGGGCTCCAGCACCCACATCCGCCGCTATATCCTGCCCAAGCGTATTAAACGAAAATTCACCGCCGGGATAAACCGGATCTTTTCGTGCCAGCCATATATTCCCCGCATCCGCAAATATGGCGCCGTTCATTTTCACAGCGCCCGCAAAAAGCGGCGTTATGGGAAACCGGTATTCACCATTCCATTCCAGTTTTATATCGCCGGTTCTGTCTATAGTTACATTTGCATTTTTACCCGTATCGGAGGTACTTAAAGAACTGCCGGGCCCCAGGGTGCGTATACGCCATCCGCGCAGGCTGAATGGCCCTCCCGCAAAATATTGCTTTATGTAGGGCAATGCAGTGGACGTTCCGTATGGCAGGCCAATGCCACCATAAAAATGAAACGCAAAAACAGAATGAGGCAAAGTAAAATAGTGCCGGGCATCAAAGTCGAACTTGGTATATTCTGCAAATGATTTTGTTATGTAAGTGTCTATAAATGCGTTGCCAGTCTGATTAAGCGCACTGAGCAGACCTCCCGCCTCTTCTATAGACAGTTTGAGGAAAGAATAGTTTCTGCCGTGTTTTACATCATGATTATCAAACGTAAATGAAAGGCTTTCCCCCTCTATGAACGTAGCCTTATAGCTGTTGGTCAGATACTCATTGCCTGCCAGCACTTTCCTGAAGGAATCCGTTTCCTTCACATTTATGACATTTACAAACACCGGCGAAAAGTTCCAGGTTTTTGTTGGCGATTCCTTCCAGCTATACGATAAGTTGGCGCTACTATTTTCCAACCTGAAATAATTGACCCTGTCTATTACATTTTCACCAACGCTCAGGATGGTATGCGGCAAGTTGCCGTTGCCAAACAGATCAGATGGAATAGGGGCAATAAACTTCGGAAAATCTATACTTGCATTGACGCCGTAATACTTCGTGAGCAAGGTCAGATCGTTAAAAAATTCGCCGGCTTTATTGGGGCCAAGTTCTATACCTCCGTTCACGCCCACAGTCAGTAAATTGGCTCCTTTTGCAAAATTTCTGTTCCGCACATTCACACCCACCGAGCTACCCAAAGAATACGTGGACCCACTTGACACTACCGGGTTAACTGTAAAATCAAGTTTTTTTACTTTGCTCAGGAAAATGTAACAATCGAGAACCCCTTTTTCTCCCACCCTTTCCCTGAACTCTGGCTTGATGTATTGAAATATATTAAGATCATTCAGCTTGAGAACAGTTTTATCACAGTCGGCTTGTGAATAGATTTGCCCCGGCGCCAGGTAAATATGCTCAAACAGCACCCGAGGGTGTATATACTCGTTGTGATATTTAAACAACACACTGTCTACCGTTTCGCTGAGCATAGAGTTATCGGCCACATCCTTATTGCTCACAAAATCGGGATACACGGTCACACTTGCAATTGTGAATTTCTGGTACGCTTCTGTATCGTCCTCACGCCTTATCTTGCCTAGTATATCTATTTCATGTTCCTGGCTTCCTTTCACCGGTGAAATAAAATTGATGGCGTTCTCAAAAGGGCTTTCCACATTTTTGAAGATCGTTTTATCCACCGTATCTAATCCATGGATAAAATTTACGTTCTCCTGGGTGAAATTGTAGTAGCCATTATTGCGCACCAGCTGCGTAATTCTGCTGCGTTCATCGTCAATCAATCCCCAGGTGAAATCTTTATTCTTTTCCAGGGCCGTCTCATCGATCGAAGACTGCACTATACGGGCAATAGCGCTGTCGTCCACATCATAGCTCACGTTATTAATACGGTAATTGATGCCAGTGGTGATATCGTATGCAGGGTATGCCTTCTTTTTCGCAAACGTAACCGTGTCCTTTACCCTGGCATAAAAATACCCCTGGAAATTCAGGTAGTTCTTCATATTCTCAGCAGACTTCACCATCTTGGACGAGTCAAATATCTCCGGCCTTTCCACTGATTTAGGAAGTGAGGTATCCGGCAACTCATGCAGCCGATAGTAGTGCCGGTTATAAAACACCAGCTTGAAGGGAATTCCAAACAGCGTACTGTTGCGCTTCTGGATCATATAGTGGCCAAGGTTATCCTTCAGTTCCCCCTTATTCGTTATCTTTTTCTCCGACTTAAGTGTGAGCTTGTTTTTGCGCACCAGGTATTGCTTGTCGTCGAGATGTTTTGTTGTATTGCATGCCGCCAGCAGGGCAAAGGCGACCAGCAGTAAGTGAAAAAAAATCGTCCTGTTATCAAATAATCTTTTGCCCATGTAGGTAACTACAATTATTATAGTTTTGCAGCGTATGCTCTCTAAAGCGCAAAATAAATACATTCGCTCGTTATCACAGCCTAAATTCCGCAATGAATATAAGGTATTTATTGCGGAGGGCGAAAAGATAGCCCTCGAATGGATGTCTGCCGGTACAAGCATACAAACGATAGTTACAACAGCCGGATGGGCGCAGTTACACCAGGCTGCAATTGCCCGCCACCCGGAAGCAGAATTGCACATTGTTAACGACTCCGGGTTGGCCGGCTTGTCTTCTTTGCAAACACCCAACAATGTGCTCCTTGTAGTGCCATTCCCCGCAAAAAAAGACATTCCTGTCTTAAATGAGTGGTATATTGCATTAGACGACATACAAGACCCCGGCAATATGGGAACCATCATCCGCATTGCCGACTGGTTTGGCATTAATAATATTATTTGCTCACTTGGCTGTGTGGATGTCTATAACCCAAAAGTAGTGCAGAGCGCAATGGGCGGGCATTTGAGGGTTAATATTCACGAAGCTGATGTGGTTACATTTCTCTCAGAAACCGGGTTACCTAAAATAGCTGCAACTTTGCATGGCAGCAATGTCTATGAAATGAAGCGGTTGGAAGCCGGAGTATTGATAATAGGCAATGAGTCGAAAGGTGTGTCGGAGAAAGTTGCTGCGCTGGCAACAGAAAGAGTGACCATTCCACGCCGCGGTGGCGCGGAGTCTTTGAATGCAGGGGTTTCAGCAGGGATATTGTGCGCACTGTTACTTCCGTGTTAAAAAACCAACTTTAAAAATGTGCGTTAAACGCTGCGAGGCGTTTAACGTCTAAAAACAATAAGATCATTTTATGAAACAGTCATTGCTCCTTCTCCTGCTTTTGATAGCAGGCCTCGCGACAGCATCAGCACAGTCTATGTTAAAAGTTCGCCTGGCTAATAACGCACAGCTCAATGTAGAGGTAGATGGCCGCTATTTTAATAAAAGGGGCACTTCTGTAACCGTGGGCGACCTGCCGCCGGGCCGGCACAGATTTACCATCTACACCGTGCAGCAGGACCGTACCGGCAGGGGCCGTGAAGCAGCCATCTACTCTGGTAAAATTGCAACGCAAAACGGCTACGTATCCATAGTCACCTACGACCCCGACAGCCGGGAATTACTTAAACAGGAACAGGATATAACCAGTTTCCAGCAGAATATGCCACCTGCCGCCAATGGCATGGGAACCTACGGCCCAAACCAGGCACCACAGGTGAACAACAACAATAACGACTATGGCAATGACAACAAATACATTGCCCCATCCTCACCTGTAGCATCACCAGTGGCATCCGGCACACTTACAGATGCCAAAACAAATGACCTGAAAACCACGGTAGCCGGCAAAAAAACCGATACCGAGAAATGGAATGCGCTTAAAGACGGGCTGAAAAATGAAACAATGACCACCGACCAGGTAGGCGCTATAATGGACTGGTTCAATTTTGAAAGCACCAAAGTGGACTTTGCAAAATGGGCTTACCCTAATACTGTTGACAAGGAAAACTTCCCGAACCTGGACAATAAGCTCTCCTACAAAAATTATGTGGACGACCTTGATAAGTTTATCAAGGATAATAACAGGTAATCAGGGGAAATTCCAAAAAAGAAAATTCCAAATTCTAAATTCCAAATTCCAAACTTAATTATTTTGGAGTTTAAAAAGTGGGCTTTGTAATTTGGAATTTCAGCTTTAGGATTTTGTCCCGGAATTTAACGGAAAGTATCTGTTAAACACCATTCCTGTCCCCACTCCTATCATCGCTCCCAGCAGTGCCCCGCAGGTCACATCCAGCGGATAATGTACTCCTACATATACCTGGGCCATTGCTACTATTACAGCCCACAATATGGCCGCGGGCCACACCCACGTTGCCAGCCGCCCCAGTGTCATAGCCGTAAAAATACCCATAGCGAAATGGTTTGCAGCATGAGAAGACGGAAAGCTATACCCGCCGCCACACGGCACTATAAGATGAATGATGCTGGCGAGTACAGGATTATTGCATGGCCGCACGCGGTGAAAACAGGGCTTCATAAATGTAGCGCTTACCTGGTCTGCGATGATGAACGAGACAATGAAAAAAACGCACCATAGCCACCCCTTCCTTCCAAATTTACCCGTCATGAACAATAAGAGAAACAAATACAGCGGCGCCCAAAACCATTGGTTCCTCAGGAACGGCTCTACCCTATCCAGGAATGAATTATGCCACTGGGTATTGAGGTAATACCACGCCACATGGTCATAATACAATATCGCCTCTCTTATGGATCTAGGCATATCTCTTTTTGAAGATCATAATTAGCCGGGGTGAGTGTATCGGGTCATACGGCCCCAATTGATAATTCCCGAAAGTGCTTACCAAATGCATATCTGCCTGCCTGAATATTTTCACAAAGTCAGATTGCGTAAAGGCCGCCACACGCTCAGTATATTGCCGCTGCTTCTTGTCGGCATCAATAAAGTTTATCTCCTTTATTATGTGCTGGCGTTCCAGTTTTCTCTTTATGTGGAATGTGTAACTGCCGCGCACTATTGTCTCTTCAGGCACAAAGTTGGCCAGCACCTGCTCTGCGTTCAGATAGTCGATCACCAGTATGCCGTCATTCTTCAACGCACCGGCAAACGACCGCGCCGCAAGTGCATGGTCGCGGTCATGGGCGAAATAGCCAAAGCTGGTAAAAAAATTAAAAGCGAAGTCGAAGTAGTTGATATAAAATGGCAGCCGCATATCCTGCACAAAAAACTGCAGGTCAGGCCCTTCAAATGCCTTGGCCTTTTCTATGCTTGGGTGCGAAATATCTATGCCGGTTACATCAAAGCCATGCTCTGCAAGCTGTTTTGCAAACCGGCCCTCGCCACAGGCAATATCCAGCATGGCGCTGCCAGCGGGTGGCTGCAGGTAGGCCAGCAGGCTTTCCACAAACTCCTGCGCTTCCACCTCATCCCGGTTCTGGTACAGTATCTTATAAAACGGGGACCCAAACCAATTTTCGAACCAGCTCATTTATTATGATCTCAGCCACCTTTATGAAGCTGGGTTCAAAAATAGTTTATAGTAGCTAGTAAACAGCACTATATACCCGATAAATTAATGATTTCATCCTGCAGGGGGACAACATAGATCTTGGGGCAATCCCTTGCGGTTGCCCCGGCTGGCGATTATGATACACAATTACAACCCACCCATGGTTGGTGTTCCGGCGCCGATGATCGCAGCATCAAGCATGCTTATTTTTTTCAGCTTTTTTACCCTTTCGGTCTTTTTTGCTGCTATTTTCTTCGGGGATGTTTTCTTTACTGGTCTCATAGGTACCGGTTCTAAGTATAAAAAAAGCTATGTTGTTATCTACGCTTAAAATACTGAATTTCCTGCTCATGTTTCTTTGCCCCCTCTAATGTTTCAAAAGTCCCCAGGTTTCGTCTCTTATGAGTCTTCGCATCTATCTTTCTTGAATAGATACGATATTCACCTGTTTTTAGCTTCCTTATCATTTTTACACATTCTCTGCCATATATGCCTAAAAACCGTGCCAGATTTTGCTATGCTTTTTTAACAAAAAGATGCAGCATTACAAAGAGCACATTAATACCAAAAATGCCTTGATCTCAGAAAAAACAAGTAAATTTGTTACAAACAATATACAATATGATCAATGTAGCAATAAGGCAGCAATTGCATCAATACATAGATGTTACGGACGATAAAAAAATAGAGGCACTTTACACACTTCTTCAAAATGACATTGATCCCTCCTACTCAATTTCTGCTGATGAAATGGACATGTTGCACAAACGTGCCGAAAAATACCTGAAAGGTGACGCACTTACGTATACAGTTGAAGAAGTCCACAATAGGATAAGGCAACAAAAAAAGAGAGCATGAGCTATGTTTTAAAGATGGCTCCTGAAATAGAACAGGAAGAAAATTACTATGAAAGTAACCGGGGCGGTTTAGGAGAAGATTTTCTATCGGAGCTAAATAAATGCTACAATAAAGTTATTGAAAATCCATTCTATTATGGATACCTGGAAAAATCAACTCTGCTCCGCCATATAAGAGTTAACCGCTTCCCCTACATTGCCATTTACATTGTTTCAGGAAGCATCATTACAATGCTTTCAGTAAGAAACACGCATAGACGACCGTATATTTAAAATAACCAGCCAATTAAATTTAGTGTATTTGCTATATAAATTTATAATAGCATGTGCAATCCAATAACAATTCAAGAAGCTGAGGAAATATGTAAGGAAGTTCCTGCTATGACCGATACGATGAAGCTAAATGAGATTTTGCAAAGACTCAACCAAACGGTCGTAAGTTTGCCGCCAGGGAATGTGTATAGCAAACTCAGAGCAATTGCTCTCCGAGATTAAACGATTTACAGAAAAAATAAAATCTTAAAATAGCAACATACTTCGCAGCCCGTAAATCTCCAATAACCCAATAGCTATTTCGTCTTGGAGCGTATCCCTTTATTGCAAATTTTCGTACCGGCATGTTGGAGTATAAACTGAGAAATCATAACATCAAAAAATATTTTTTCTCATTTTGAATTTTGAATTTCAAATTCCCTTACCTTTGCACTCCAAATTCTAATAAAGCTCTTTTTACAAGGTTGAATTGGAAGAAACAGTACCCTTCGACTCCGCTCAGGATGACAAGGTGAAAATTCGTTAACACCAAAAATTAAACAATGGCTAAAGAAATCAGTGGCTTCGTGAAGCTACAGGTAAAAGGCGGCGCTGCAAACCCAGCCCCACCAATCGGCCCGGCGCTCGGCTCTAAAGGCGTCAATATTATGGAGTTCTGCAAGCAGTTCAACGCTCGCACACAGGACAAAGTAGGTAAAGTACTTCCAGTAACACTTACCGTTTACACAGACAAGTCTTTCGATTTCGTGATCAAGACTCCTCCGGCTGCTATACAGCTTATGGAGCTCGCAAAGCAGCCACATGGCTCTAAAGAACCAAACCGCCAGAAGGTGGGTAAGGTGACCTGGGCACAGGTTGAAGAAATTGCCAAAGACAAAATGCCTGACCTGAACTGCTTTACCCTTACCAGCGCTATGAGCATGGTAGCAGGTACTGCACGCAGCATGGGTTTCACTGTAGAAGGTACCCCACCGCAGGGCATCACCGTTAAATAAGATCAGTTTCCCTGGTCTGAACAGACAAACTTTTGGTTCACTTTTAACTTTGACTTAAGTCATGGCAATCACTAAAAAAAGAAAGGCTATTGAAGCCAAACTCGATAAAAATAAACAATACACACTGGCCGAAGCAGCTAATGTGGTGAAGTCTATTAACCTCACCAAATTCGACAGCTCGGTTGATGTACATGTTCGCCTTGGGGTTGACCCTAAGAAGGCTGACCAGGCTATACGCGGTACAGTTACCCTGCCGCACGGCACCGGTAAAACAAAGCGTGTACTGGTTCTTTGCACACCTGATAA
Source organism: uncultured Bacteroidota bacterium (assembly GCA_903881585.1). Lineage (GTDB taxonomy): Bacteria > Bacteroidota > Bacteroidia > Chitinophagales > Chitinophagaceae > Nemorincola. The sequence goes on from CAIRTW010000205.1 coordinate 24,229, forward strand.
AGAAGCAGAAGCAAAGGCAGCCGGCGCCGATTTCGTAGGCCTGGATGAATTTGTATCTAAGATAGAAGGCGGATGGACTGATGTGGACGTTATCGTTGCCACACCGTCTGTAATGCCTAAGATAGGCCGCCTTGGTAAGATCCTCGGCCCTCGTAACCTGATGCCAAACCCTAAGACCGGTACGGTAACTAATGACGTGGCTAATGCAGTAAACGAAGTGAAAGGCGGTAAGATCGCGTTCAAGATAGACAAGGCGGGTATCATCCACGCTTCTATCGGCCGTGTGTCTTTCGCTCCTAACAAGATCGCTGAAAACGCACAGGAGCTTATTAATACGCTCGTACGTCTGAAACCAGCAACTGCAAAGGGCGCTTATTTAAAAGGTATCAGCCTTGCCTCTACCATGAGCCCGGGCCTGATGATCGATACTAAGACTGTCGCATAATTGTAATGTGCAAATGTGAGGCTGTGCAAATGTGCAAATTCACAACGCGAAATGATAAAATTGAAAATTGATTAATAACTTTTTGAAGATCAAGGAAATCATAAACTGAGTGCCATTTGCACATTTCCTCATTTTCAAATTTTCAAATTAACAACATGACACCTGCTCAAAAAAATGAAGCAATAGAAGTACTGAAAAGTAAATTTACCCAGTACGACAACTTTTACCTCACCAACACCGAATCATTAACGGTTGCACAGGTGAGCAAGCTCCGCGGGCTTTGTTTCGAAAAGAATGTGGAAATGAAGGTAGCTAAGAACACCCTTATCAAGAAGGCCCTTGAGAGCTTTAATGATGAGAAATATGCCGGCGTTTACGAATCCCTGCATGGTGTTACTGCGCTCATGTTCTCCGATTCTCCGAAAGAACCAGCAATGATCCTTACCTCTTTCCGCAGGACAAACAAGGAAAAACCACTTTTGAAGGCTGCCCTCATCGGCACCGATGTTTTCACCGGCGACAACCAGCTGAAAGCGCTTACCAACATTAAGACGAAGAACGAGCTTATCGGCGAAGTTATCGGCTTGCTGCAGTCACCTGCAAAACGCGTTCTGGCTGCACTGTTGCACCACCACGAGCAGAAAGAAGGCGCAGAAGCTACCGCTTAATTTGAAAATGTGCAAATGAAAAATGTGCAAATTCCCTTAGCGAGAATTGAAAGTGAATTAAATTATTAAACAGGAAATGAGTGAATTTGCACATCTGCACATTTATTAATTTCCACATTAACCACAGGCTTCCAAGTCCAATATATAGTTACACAGTACGAGTACAAGTAAACAATTTTAAAAAACAAACTAAAAAAATCATACAATGGCAGACGTAAAAGCATTAGCCGAACAATTAGTAGCCCTTACTGTAAAAGACGTACAGGAGCTGGCAAACGTATTAAAATCTGATTATGGCATCGAGCCAGCTGCAGCTGCAGTTGTAATGTCTGGTGGTGGTGGCGACGCGGCTGCTGCTCCGGTTGAGAAGACTGCATTCAATGTAATATTGAAAAACGCAGGCCCTTCTAAGCTGAACGTTGTAAAAGCGGTGAAAGACCTTACCGGCCTTGGCTTGAAAGAAGCTAAAGAACTGGTAGATGGCGCTCCTAAGAACGTGAAAGAAGGCGTAAGCAAAGCTGAAGCTGAAGACATCGCAAGCAAGCTGAAAGAAGCTGGCGCTGAAGTTGAGATCGCTTAATTAAAGATCATAGTACAAACTAACAAAACCCTGCTCTTGCGGGGTTTTGTTAGTTTTGTCACAGCCATTGAATTCACAACTGTATGGAGATTACTTCGATCACAGCCTTTCTTGACTACTTCGAACGTGTACGCGAACGTACATTGCGCCTTATAAATGTCGTTCCGGAGGCAGCTATGGACACGTCTTATAAACCGGGCAAGTTCACCATAGCCGATATGGTCCGGCACATAGCAGCTACAGAGCGGTATATCCCCACCCCACCCATATTCGGGCTGACAGCCGAAGAAGTGCAGCAACGCAGTCTGAAAAATTGATCAAAAACAGGCAGGAGCATGAAAAAAGTACCATCCATAAAAGACGGAGATATACTCAGCGACATGATTTTTGAGCCACTCTCGAAAAAAAACTGGCCGCTTTTTGTGCAGCTATTCGGCGAGCGCGGCGCCTGTGGCAATTGCTGGTGCATGTACTTCCGCCTGAAGAAGGACGACTTTGTGCAAGGAAAGGAAAATGACGGCAATAAAGAGCGCATGAAGGAACTGGTATGGTCAGATGCACCGACCGGCGTACTGGGCATCTATGAGAGCCGGGCTATAGGCTGGTGTGCGTTTGCACCACGGGAAGATCACCTAAAGCTGGAACACTCGAGGGTGCATAAGCGGATAGATGATTTGCCGGTATGGTCCATTACTTGCTTCTTTATTGATAAGAGTTTCCGAAGAATGGGCGTGTCTGTAGCCATGCTTAAGGGATTAATCGACGTTGCCAGGAAACAAAAGATAAAAGTGATCGAAGCCTACCCTACTATCCCCACACAAGAAAAACTCGCGGATTCTTTTGCCTGGATCGGCTTGTACCGGTCATTTGAAGATGCTGGGTTCAAGATCGTGGATCGCACCTCTAAAAACAGGCCGATGGTAAGATATAACTTGTAGTGCCTAGTGTATGCCAGGATAGCCATCTTTAGGTTTGTCTTTCTCAAAATTTCCTGAATAGACCATCTTTCCATCCTGCATAAAACACTCGCCCTTACCGCTCTTCACACCGTCTTTCCAGTAGCCCTTATATACCTTGCACTTCTTGCAATAGCTAATACTTCTTTTGGCTTTTTTAGAGCTGATGGTATAGGTACCGTAGCCGTTCTTTCGGTCATTGTCAAAATGCCCCTCATACCTATCGCCTACTTTCCAGTAAAAGATACCTTCGCCGTTTTTCTGGTCGTGGAGCCACTCGCCTTCATACGCATCTCCGTTATTGTAGTAGTAGCTACCGTGGCCGCTGCGCTCGTTGTTCACAAAGTGGCCTATGTATTTGTCCTTGTTTGTCCAGTAATAAGCGCCCTGCCCCGTCCGAATATTGTTCTCATAATGCCCGTCATATTTTTCGCCGCTTTTCCAGTAGCAAATGCCGTGTCCGTTTAGCTGGTTATTCAGGAAGCCGCCAGTATAGCTGTGGCCCACGGCCCACTGAAAAGTGCCAGTACCATTCTCCAGGTCATTCTTCCACTCACCATGATATATATCCCCGTTCTCAAAATAAAAGCTTCCCTGCCCCGACTGCTTATCATGCTCAAAATGCCCTACATATCTGTCGCAGCTGGCCCAGTTGAAAACGCCCTCACCCGATTGCTCCCCCTTCTCATAATGCCCCTCATACTCATCCCCGTTTTTCCAATAGAAGTGTCCTATGCCATCCTTCAGGCTGTTTTTCCACTCGCCCTCATACCTGTTGCCGTTAGCAAAGTAAAGAATTCCTTTGCCTGACAATTCGTTGTCCTCCACTTCCCCTTCATAGCGGTCTCCGGTTATCCAGTAAAACACGCCGCTACCCCACTGTCCATCATTTTCCCAACTGCCCTCATACCTGCTGCTGTCGCGGTAATAAAAGATGCCCTGACCCGACTTCTCCCCGTTCAGGAAATTGCCAAAATATTTATTACCACTATCATATTCCTGTGTTCCGTAGCCATCAGCAATACCAAGTGTACCGCCATTTTGAATCAATATCTGTTGTGCATCCTTATGATTGTACTCCATGGCCCAGTATAACGGGGTGGTTTTGGAGTCGACTGTAATACAAAAGGCATTCACGGGCACACCTCCCTTCAAACAACGGTTAATAAGCGCAGTATCGCCCTGGAAGGCTGCTTCATGCAGCAGGGTCCAGCCCTGTTTGTTGGCATCGGTGATGTTAGCGCCTTTGCTCAGAAGGTCACTCATTACATTAAGGTCAATAGGTGGGTCTTTTTCCAGCTCTGCTTTATAGAGCTCAATGGCGACTCTCTTCTTATGCTCAGGTGTGCTGTTGGAGTCTATTTCTGGCTTATTGACAGGCTTCTTAGCTTTCACGTTTTTTTGAGCCGCAGCCGAAAAACTCAGAAACATCAGTAACACAATAAAGAGTCTCAGCACACTGTAGCTCATTGTATGAAATCAAAAAAACGCCCGCAAAGCAGCGGGCAAAATAAAGTTAGCTAAGTTAATGAAACAAATGTTAACGATAAGAAAACGAACATTAATGTCTTGCAAAAAAATAGCGGCCCAAATGTTGAACCGCTATTTGTAAATGAATTTCAACAGGTATTACTGTATCTCTATTTTCCTTGTAATTGTCTCCTCACCAGACTGCAGGCGGAGCAGGTATAACCCTTTTGCCAGCCCACTGGTATTATAAGTTATATTTTGGGCTATCTGGCCATCTGCTATTACCGCAACCTGTCTGCCAAGCACATCTATCAATGTAATGCGGACATTGCCATTTGTCTTATTATCATACCCGATATTCAGCTCATCGTGCGCGGGATTAGGATATACGGTCAGCAAAGAAGCTGCGCCGGCAACAAGAGGTACACCAGCCGCACGCACCTGCATGGGTGCATACGATACCAGCTGATAGCTGGATGATGAAGCGCCAAACTGCGTTACATAGCTAATAGTAAGTACAGCGGTATGATAACCCGAGTCATACCAGGTATAGGTGCTGATATTAAAAGTATCTATAGTAGGCGTTCCAAAAAGGTCCGTACTGTCTGTAAACACCTGTGTGCTGTGCACCCTTAATACATTGGGAAAGATAACACTGCCCGGCAGGTGCAAAGAGCCATACGCATCACACACCACATGCACAGAGCCGATTTCATTGGCTGTTGCAAGGGAAAAAGTAAGTGTGCCCGAATAGCTGTCATCAAAAGAGTCCAGGTAAGTAAAAGGATAACGGATCTCATCCATCGGGTCAGTAGAGAGTACCAGGTTTGTATCGGCAGCCTGGTAGTAGCCCACCTGTGACAATTTAGTGCTATTAGCCTCAATATACTGTATCAGGTCTGACTGAGGTGATGTAACAGCCAGTGTGGTACCGGAGAACATAGCGCAATGCGTAGTAGTAAAACAGGACACAGCATTACCTGTATCGAGAGATGTTGTAACGAGAGAGGTAAAGTCCCACGTTTGGGCCGGGCCGCCATTTCGGGCCGTTACCGTATCTGGTACACAATTTACAATAGCAAAGGCATCTCCGATCTGGGGATTAAGGTTAGCGCCTGTCAGCGTTGACTGGGCATAAGACGCAACGGTGCATCCTATTAAAATTAGCGAGGGCAATAGTTTTTTGTACATAATATGGGTTTAAAATTAATCAATAGGCAAAGGTACGAAATAACACCGTCATATGACCTGAAAGTTTAAAAACGGTTTATTTACTCCACTTCTTAAAATCATGCTCCATATCTCCTAAAACATTGTAGAAACTCTTTGCCCAGTAGTTCCGGAAACCGAAGCCGCCCGAGCCGCCCGTCATTTGGTTGGTAAGCAGCACTTTCTTGCTGCCCATATCAACAAAAGTAACCCACATGGAGGCTTCCACCTTATCCTTGCTCATACCTTCCACAAAAAATAACAGCCCGATGCCGGTTTTGCCTTTGAAATCGTAACCTGCTACCAATGTTGAGATCATATCTGCATTGAGCAACTGGTAGTCATCTGCCTTTTCGGTAAAATATTCAGCAGTTGATTTGTCATTTGCGTTTTGCGTTATATCTGAAGCGTAGCTTACCTTATCGCGATGCACAGCCCCAGCTACATCGTACTTCTTTTGCTCGGCAATGAACAGATTATTCCAGGCCGGGAAATATTTGGACCGCATGTCGCCATTGGTGATCGTTCCTGCGTCCTTGAACTGCGCAGCATTGCCAATAAACTTCAGATGTGTAAAATCAAGCCCCAGCCATGTTATGGGCGCATCACCAAAAATGTCGGCTTTTGTCTGGCCATTGCCGTTTAATGAGAACCCAATTGCTAACAGGACAAAAAGTAGTGTTTTTTTCATTTTGTGTTGTTTTTATACCGTGAGAAAATATCCTTGAAGACGCTAAATTATTGAATATTTGAAAATCCGGGCTATCATGAACAAAGATTACAAATTTATAAAAAGGGAATTTCTATTCACGACACTCCGCCATTCATAGAATTCTTTCCCCGTGTTCCAGAGCACATTGGAAAATGACCGCGCCCAGAAGTTCCGGAACCCTGCTCCGCCGGCTACACCGGTCATTCGCTCGGCCAGCAGTACTTTTTTGCTGCTCATATCCACAAAGGTCACCCACACGGATGTTTCTACTTTGTTTCTATCCATTCCTTCTACAAAGAATAGCAGGCCGATACCTTTTTTTCGCCCAAAATCGTATCTGGCAATAAATTCAGAAATGCTGTCTGCAGTCAGTAATTGATATTCGTTCGCGTTGTCTGTAATATATGTTCCGGTTAACTTGTTGTTCTCCTTTTGGGTTATATCCATAGCATAACCCACAAAGTCGCGGTGAACGGCTGCGGCAACGTTGAATTTATCCTTTTCGTTGAAGATCAGGTTGTTCCATGAGGTGAAGTAGTCTGTCTGCAGATCAGCGTTGGTAATAAGGCCAGTATTGTTATGTTGGCTGGCTTTTCCAATGAATTTTAAATGAGAGAAGTCCAGCCCAAGCCATGTTATAGGGGCATTGCCAAAGATATCGGCTTTGGTTTGTGCGTAGCCGCAGGTAGTCATCAAAGCAGCAAGAAGAATGAGTAGGCCTTTTTTCACATCCGCTTTTTTCAGAAAAGTAATAAATATTTGGGTAAATTTGTTTTATGAATCATTGTCAATTCTCCGCACAGATAGAGCGGGACAGGGAAACAGGTGTGTATGTTGCTTATGTGCCTGCTTTGCCGGGTGCTCACACGCAGGCTGAAAGCCTTGATCAATTACAAATTAATTTAAAAGAAGTAATTGAGCTTTGTCTTGAAGAGTTAAGCGCCGAAGAAATTGCTGCTTTACATGAATTCATTGGGGTGCAACAAATAGCTGTTGATGTATGAGCAAGCTACCGGTAACAGATGCTAAAGCGTTAGAGAAAATCATTTTAAAACTTGGCTTTAAACTGGTGAGGCAAAAGGGCAGCCATAGATTCTACAGGCATGTAGATGGCAGGTACAACAATCCCGCATCATGGGAATGTTGACCTTGGCAGGCCACTTATCCGTGAAATTTTAAAGCAAATAGAAATCTCCCCTGAAGAATACCAGGAAATGTTAGGTGAGTAAATGGAACAAGGCAGACGCTCATTGCAGATTCCGACTGCAAAACCGAAAGATCCGAGGTATCAGAGAGTCCCCGCTGAAGGGCGGGAGACAAGCAGAGGACGTAAGCCGGCGCAATCAGGTTGCGCTGCTGCGGCTTGCCAATAACGTAGACAATAACATGGTTGTGTGGTTTCTATGGCCTTGAACGTGATCCTACTCTGGCAGGCCCTCACCTGTGATCCGCATAACGTTGTAAAAACTCTTCGCCCAATAATCATCAAACCCTGCCCCTCCTGCCGCACCAACAATACGTTTGGTGCGCAATACTGTTCTATTTTTCATATTCACGAAGGTGACCCACATTGAAGCTTCCCCCTTGTCTTTATTCATGCCTTCCACAAAGAACAGTAAGCCTATTCCAGTTTTATGATTGAAGTCGTAATTTGAAACCAGCGAATAAATGGTTTTTTCCGTCAGCAACTGATAGTCACCTTTTTTACCTCTAAAATTTATGTTGGTTTGCCCGGAGAAAAAATCTTTGACTGAGTTGTAGTTTACCTTATTAGTTACCTCTGTACCGCAGATAGGTAGCCATCGGTATGGGTTGCCATTTTCGTAACTTTCCTATAATCTCCCTCGTCCCCCCGTCGCAGAACATGTTACTCCACTTCTGAAAATAATAAAAGAGGACTTGACTCGAAACATCGCCAGTGTCACTTAGCTGTGTCGCGCTGCTGATATATTTCAAGTGGCTGCAATCCAATCCTATCCAGGTTATCGGGTTATTGCCATCAATATCTTCTTTCGTTTGGGCGGACAGAAAAGTGGCCATAAAAACCACCAATAAAACAAGTATCGCTTTCTTCATTTTTAGGGATTTTGAAGAAAAGTAAGCCATTATAGCGAATTTATGCGCACAAGTTTGAAAAATTCCCCTACCTTTGCACTCCCTTTAAAAGTTGCTGATCTCAATACTGGCAATACTTTAGAGGGGTGGAGAAAAGAATTTAAAATTTCTCAAAGAAAAGTTTGCTGAATCAAAACAACTCATTACCTTTGCAGTCCCAAATTTTGGGGGATAGAGAATACCATTAAAAGTATCTCGTCCGTAAGAATAAAGTTGGAGTTTAAAGCTCTTTACATAAAAAGCAAGAAAAGATGTCACAGCGTATCAGAATAAAGCTAAAATCTTACGACCACAACCTGGTTGATAAATCAGCAGATAAGATCGTTAAGACTGTTCGTAATACAGGAGCAGTGGTTACCGGCCCTATTCCGTTGCCTACAGAGAAGAAGATCTTTACCGTATTGCGCTCTCCGCACGTAAACAAGAAGAGCCGTGAGCAGTTCCAGTTGTGTACGCACAAGCGCCTGCTGGACATCTACACTTCTTCTTCACGCACAGTGGATGCGCTTTCGAAGCTCGATCTGCCAAGTGGCGTGGAAGTGGAAATAAAAGCATGATGAGTGGAATTAGGAACCTGCCTGCCAGTACGCAGGTTTGGGATTAGGAATTGGTTCCCTGGAATTTGGTTTTTGATCTTTGGTTTTTAATTCATAGTTCTTTAAAAAATTGAAAAACAGTTTATCCCGGCCCACACAAAAGGCTCCGGGCGCTGAACTAAAATATAATAATAATGAAAGGTATTATTGGTAAAAAAATCGGTATGACCAGCATATTCGAAGCGAATGGCAAGCAAACAGCTTGTACCATTATCGAAGCTGGACCATGTGTGGTTACCCAGAAGAAGACCGTTGTTACAGACGGCTACGACTCCCTGCAGATAGCTTTTGGTGAGGCTAAAGAAAAGAATACCACCAAAGCGATGATCAATCACTTCGCAAAGTCAGGCTCTACTCCTAAGAGCATTGTAAAAGAATTACGTAATTGTTCCATTGATAAGAATGTAGGTGAAAGCATCACCTGTGAAATATTTACCGAAGGCGAAAAGGTAAGTGTTGTCGGCACTACCAAGGGTAAAGGATTCCAGGGTGTTGTAAGGCGCCACGGTTTTAGCGGTGTGGGTGAAGCAACCCATGGCCAGCATGACCGTTCGCGTGCTCCGGGTTCTATCGGTGGTTCATCATACCCCAGCCGCGTATTCAAAGGAATGCGCATGGCGGGCCGCATGGGCACTGATCGTGTTAAGATCAAGGCGCTGCGCGTAGTAAAAATATTCCCTGAGCAGAAC
>CAIRTW010000206.1 GCA_903881585.1 uncultured Bacteroidota bacterium
ATGCGTCAAATATAGTTGAGCTATTTCAGCACTCGGTGCAATATTCAGATTCAAACGATGCGGCTTTAGTAAAGAAAGATGAGTATGGAGGTTTTTATTTAGATATTCTTTTTGAAAAATTAAAGTCAGATACTCCAATACATATCATCAATGAAATAAAAGAAGCTTGGTATAAGTCTCGAGAATACGTTAAGTATTTTCAACACACGGAACTTATTAATTATATTATATTTTCACCTGAACTTTCTTATATACGGAAATTTGAAGAAGATGGACAGGTAAAGCCGTTGGGCGCTCGCGGAGAAGGTCTATTCAGCTTAATAAAATCTCTTGCTGCTGATAATGGCAGTCTACAGCACATCAAGGAACACCTGGAGGTAATTGATTGGTTTGAGGATTTCTCCATACCTAATGATCTGATGTCGAATGAGTATAAGATAAGCATAAAGGACAGGTTTATTAATTCTGATTTGAAGTACCTGGACCAGCGGAGCGCTAATGAAGGGTTCTTGTTTTTGCTGTTTTATATCGTTTTGTTTTCGAGTAAAAAGACACCGCAATTTTTCGCGATAGATAATATCGAAGCATCCTTTAATCCAAAGCTGTGCAGCAGGCTCATCAATATGCTTGTGGACCTGTCTAAGAAAAATAATAAGCAGGCTTTGATGACCACTCATAACCCGGCTACGCTGGATGGGCTTGATTTGAATGATCCGGAACAAAGGCTGTTTGTAGTAAGGAGAAACATAGATGGCCATACCATTGTGACCCGTATTTCTGAAAAGCCAAAGTTAACGACAGCTATGAAATTGTCTGAAATGTGGACGAAGGGATTACTTGGCGGCTTACCTGATAATTTTTAATGGTTATGACATTTGGATTAATCACAGAAGGGCCGACAGACCAGGTAGTTTTGAGAACGCTGCTTGCGAGATATTTTTCAGACCCTGATATTGATGTAAGGCCAGTGCAGCCAAATACAGATTCCAGCGATGTGACGGACCATTTTGGAGGATGGAAAAATGTTTTGGACTATTGCACTTCTCCTGATATGGTTGCAACATTGGAGGCAAATGACTATGTGATCATCCAGATAGATACAGATGTTTGTGAAGAGTATGGAGTAAAAAGGAGAATGGATGGCGATGACCTCACCGACCAACAAATTATTGAGAAGACAAGAGATGTTATCACGGCCAGTATTGGTAGAGAATTGTTTGATAAATTTAATCATAAGATCATTTTTGCAGTAAGCTACGATTCCATAGAATGCTGGTTATTGCCTTTGTATTATACCAATAACACAAAATCTAAAACAACTAACTGCTGTGAAACGTTAAACCAGGAATTAAGGAAAGATGGCTATACCATTGACTGTAGCGGCAAAAAAGTTGCATACCATCAAAAAGTTTGTAAGAAAATAAAAACTAAGGAACTTATAGAAAGCATATCTGCACATAACAATAGTTTTAAACAATTTATTCATAGACTAACCTCAATCTAAAAAAATAAAAAATGAACAAAGGACCGATATCGCAGTTTATACAACATCACTACAGGCATTTTAATGCGGCTGCGCTGGTGGATGCTGCCAAGGGTTATGAAACGCATTTGCTGGAAGGCGGCAAAATGCTCGTATCACTGGCGGGGGCTATGAGCACCGCTGAACTGGGCATTTCGTTTGCCGAAATGATACGCCAGGATAAGGTACAGATCATCAGCTGCACTGGTGCTAACCTGGAAGAGGATATTATGAACCTCGTTGCACATACCCACTACAAACGTGTGCCTAACTACCGCGACCTGACCCCGAAGGAAGAGTTTGAATTGCTGGAAGGTGGCTTTAACCGTGTAACTGATACTTGCATACCCGAGGAAGAAGCATTTCGCAGGATACAGAAGCACATATACAAGATATGGAAAGAAGCAGAGGAAAAAGGTGAGCGCTACCTGCCGCATGAGTATATGTACAAGCTGCTGCTGAGTGGCGCTATGAAGGAACATTATGAAATAGACACCAAGCATAGCTGGATGATAGCTGCGGCTGAAAAAAATATTCCGATCATTTGTCCGGGATGGGAAGACAGCACTATGGGCAACATCTTTGCATCTTACTGCATAAAGGGTGAGCTGAAGCCAAGCACCATGAAGAGCGGCATTGAGTATATGATGTGGCTCACAGAATGGTACCGCGCTAATTCAAGCGGAAAGGGCGTGGGCTTCTTCCAGATAGGTGGTGGCATAGCGGGTGACTTCCCGATATGCGTGGTGCCGATGATGTACCAGGACCTGGAGTGGCATGATGTGCCATTCTGGAGTTACTTCTGCCAGATCAGCGACAGTACTACTTCTTATGGCTCGTACAGCGGCGCTGTGCCAAATGAAAAAATAACCTGGGGCAAGCTAGACATCGATACTCCTAAATTTATAGTAGAGAGCGATGCTACTATTGTGGCGCCACTGATCTTTGCTTATTTGCTGGGGTGGTAAGTCTTGAACCTAGATTCGCTTGATTTAAGGATTTCCCTTGATAAAGACATTTCTATTTCGTAGTGAGTATTGAAAATTGAAAAGCGATAGGGAACTATCGCTTTTTTTAAATGTCCCAGTTGGTTTAAATTTTTTCGGTGATTATATGGGGCATTTCTGGATTTCTGCTTGTTGGTTTTTAGCGACTTATGTATTATGCCATGTCCCGTTTTGCCTCATTCGTGCCCCACTATGCCCCAGCCTTCGCTGAAGCTATGGCTGGCGAAGCCAGTTAGATAATCCTAATTTTGGTTTGCCATTGAAGCATAGAGCGAAGTCTATGTCACCAAACTTTAGGTGGCTTTGGTGTGATGATGATCTTAACGATCTTGGGAGGCGCTGTGGCCATTATTTTTTTAAAATGATTACTCCATCTAATGAGCGCTTGTTTTGTGGTCATGTTGTCTAGTTTTTCTTTGGTAAAATGATAGAATCCGGCACAAAGGTGGAACGAGTATCTGGGTTTTGCAAAACAGGTTTACATGATGCAGCGTTTTTTGTGTTGTGATGTGCTACATGTAGGGTATGATGTAATTTTATTTTGAGGTAAATTGCTGGTAATGTGCGGTGTTATATGTTACGTGTACCTGAGGAAAATGGGAAGTGTGCTATTGTGGTGGAAAGCAGCACCGGTAAGGGATATTTGAATGATAATTTTTATGCGATTTTCCTCGGCTGGCGGGCATTTTCGGCTTCACTATATTGTCCAAACATTTCCAGGCGCGGAGCCTATGTCTAATACCGTTTAGTCCCCCTCACGCGTTACGTTGTTTCGCTAAGAACAATGGCTATTGTATAGAAGACATTAATAACGCACTAAAAGAATCCCTCATATTCTGCTCTCATTACCTTACTTTCTTTTTGCTTCGCTCCCGATATAAACAATCGGGACAGGCGCCAAGAAAGTAACAAAGAAAAGGCGATTTTTTTCCAAAGGCTCCGCCGAAAAAAAAATAGCTCTACTCTGTTACCGCCCGCGCCCATGACGATGTGTTCTGTTTTACTCTTTTGTTTTTGATGCAGCTGGGGTGGTGCAACCATTCCCAGCGTTACATTTTCTATTTTCTTTTGCGGTGTATCGTTTGTGATTATTGCTGCATGTTGAATTGCTTTTGGGGTTTCTGTGTTGCAACTCATTTGCACGAGGCCAAAAGCGAGGAGAAAAATGGCCGCTACTTTTTTATACAACGGCAGGGGCGCAAACGCAATGGAGCGGATGATGCGTTCGGCATCTGAAGGCATCAGCTGTTCTTCCCGGAATCTGCCGCAAATTTTTGCCGGGCCTTGCTGCTCGATATAGCGGTGTATGTCTTCCTGCACCCAGCCGGTAAAGTCGATCACTGTTTTACTGCATTGTGCGCAATGCCTGCCATTACTTTCGGGGGTCATTTCCTGCCATGATTCGTGGCATGGTTTAGGGATCTGGATAGCGTACTTCATGCTGTGTCTTTGTTATGAGACACCAACGGAAAGTTTTTCCACAAATCTGTAAACCCTTATTTTTTCTCCAGCGTTTCCTTCAGTTGATCGTAGTTGAGCGCGAACGTGAGACCACCGGCAAGGATAAATATGGTTACCAGGGCAAATAAAAACGTGACCTGCTCACGAATGCCATCTATGCCCGGGAAATTGGCAGCAAAAATAATGACCGTTAGCAAGGTTGCAAGAGCGAAGGAAATGAAAGCCGCCTTGTGGCTGAGCAAGGCAAGTGCTGTAAAGATGATTGCCGCAGACATTTGCTTCACTATAAGCATGGAGATGTCCGGGTTGTTGAGGTTGTAAAGGAAAAACAATGTACCACTACTGACCAGATAGAACATTGCAAAAACGAACATGGCCCGCCTTGCAGTTTCTATTTTTCTGCCCGCTTTTTGCAGCCGACGGACATTCTGTGCATGTTCTATGGGGTCAGTGGTATCCATGGCTTAACCTTAAATAAAAGCGATTGTTGTCACTCAGCCTTCATCAGCATGCTCTCTCTAATATCGGCCATTATTCGTTTTGCGATATTGTTGGCTGTTGTCTCAGATCCACTTTCAGAGTATATGCGTATGATGGGTTCGGTATTTGAAGTGCGGAGGTGCACCCAGTCATTGTCAAAATCGATGCGAAGCCCGTCTTCGGTATTGATGGGTTGTTTCTTGTACTTCTTTTTTATCTCCTCGAATATCTGCTTCACATTCACCTCTTCGCCCAACTCTATCTTGTTCTTAGATATAAAGTAACTGGGGTAGGTGCTGCGCAATGCTTTTACCGATTTGCCGAATTTAGCAAGATGGGTGAGGAACAGTGCAATACCAATGAGCGCGTCGCGACCGTAGTGCAGCTCAGGCACTATAACGCCGCCGTTGCCTTCGCCGCCTATCACTGCATTCACTTCTTTCATTTTTTTTACAACGTTCACTTCACCTACCGCAGAAGGGAAGTATTCGCCACCATGTTTCTCGGTCACGTCGCGCAGCGCTCGGGTAGAGGAGAGGTTGGAGACGGTATTGCCTTTTTTATGGGTAAGTATATAGTCGGCAATGGCGACTAGTGTATATTCTTCGCCAAAGAGGCTGCCGTCTTCGCAAACAAAGCATAGGCGGTCTACATCGGGGTCAACGGCGATGCCGAGGTTGGCGTTGCTTTTTTTGACGGTGGAGCAGAGCTCTATGAGGTTTTCGGGCAATGGCTCGGGGTTGTGCGCGAAGTGGCCTGTGACTTCTTCATTGATTACGGTAACATCGGTTACGCCAAGTGCATTGAGTACCTGTGGCACAGAGATGGCGCCGGTGGAGTTTACGGCGTCCACCACTACTTTGAACTTCATTTTCTTGATGGCGGCAATGTCCACCAGCGGATGGGCGAGTATGACGTCTATGTGTTTTTGTATGTAGGTATCGTTGGCGGTTACTGTGCCGATCTTATTGATCTCGGCATAAGTGGTATCTCCTTTTTCGGCATAGTCGAGTATCCACTGGCCTTCGGCCGCGTTGAGGAATTCACCATCTTTATTGAGCAGCTTTAGCGCATTCCATTCCTTGGGGTTGTGGCTGGCAGTGAGTATGATGCCGCCGCCTGCGTTTTCCATCTTTACGGCCATTTCTACGGTAGGGGTAGTGCTGAGGCCAAGGTCTATAACGGTGCAGCCCATGCTTTGCAACGTAGCAGCTACGAGATCGCGCACCATGCCGCCGGAAATGCGGCCATCTCTGCCGATGATTATTTTTTTATTGGCGCCTTGCTGGGCTACCCATGCACCATATGCGGTGGTGAATTTCACTACGTCTATAGGGGTGAGGCTCTTGCCGGGTGTGCCGCCTATAGTGCCCCTGATACCGGAAATTGATTTTATTAATGCCATAAGGAATGTTGTGTTGCGAAGGTAATTGGAAATTGGGAATTAGGAATTGGGAATTAGGACTTTGGATTGGTACTTTTGCAAATCGCAGAGAAATGATGACGTACCCCATTTTTATATGTCGTTTTGTAGAGACGCAATCGTTCGACATACTCATGATGACAATTGCGTTCCTACGTGTGTTATAAGTTCACTTAATCGTGCTTTTTGCTAATGCTGATCCTGTATAATCTTTTTCTTTTTCTTTATTTCTTATCGGCCAGGATATATGGGCTGTTTAATAGCAAGGCGAAAAAATGGGTGGATGGCAGGCGGGACTGGGAAGACCTTTATAGAAATACGCTGAAGCCGGGTGAGAAAAGAATATGGATACACTGCTCATCTATGGGTGAATTTGAGCAGGCAAAGCCGCTGATAGAAGAACTGAGGGCGCAATACCCGGCATATAAGATAGCAGTTACTTTCTTTTCCCCTTCGGGATATGAAGCGTGTAAGAATAATGCGCTTGCAGACTATGTTTTTTACCTGCCACATGATGGCAAGCGGAATGCAGCGCGTTTTTTGGAGATCGTGGCGCCGACTCTTGCCATATTTGTGAAGTATGAGTTTTGGTACTACTACCTCGTACAGCTAAAATCAAAAAAGATTCCGACATTGCTCGTGTCAGGGGCTTTCAGGAAAGGGCAGGTATTTTTTAAGTGGTATGGCGGTATGTTCCGCGATATGCTCGGGTGTTTCAGTTTTTTCTTTCTGCAGGATATGGAGTCTGAAAATGTGCTGGCGACGATAGGTATCACTGCAGATGTGCTTATCTCGGGAGATACCAGGTACGACAGGGTTGCGACCATTGCGGGAAAAGTAACGCCAATAACAGCTATCGATAATTTTAAGAATGGCCATAAAATATTGATAGCGGGTAGCACATGGCCGGGTGATGAAGACGTGCTGAAAGATTGCATCGAATCTTTACCGGCAGACTGGAAGTTGATCGTTGTGCCGCATGAGATTGATGAGGCGCATATCCGCAGGGTGGCGCAGCTTTTCAGCGGCGCTATTTTATTTTCGGAGCTGGATGCGGCAAATACAGGGAGTGATAAGAAGGTGCTGATCGTAAATAATATAGGGATGTTGTCGCGGTTGTTTGCCTATGCCGATGTTGCGTTTATTGGCGGAGGTTTTCAGAAAGGGGGGATACACAATATCCTTGAGCCGGCAGTGTTTGGTGCACCGGTAATCTTTGGCCCGGTTTATGAGAAGTTTGTGGAGGCGAAGGAACTTGCCGCGTTGAAATATGTGTTCCCGGTGGCTAATGCGAGTGAATGTAAGGAGGTGCTGAATAAATTGATAACTGATGAAGAGTATCGCGGGGCAATAAGTTATGCGCTAAAAGAGTTTATGAAAAACCATACAGGGGCAGCGGCGAAGATAATGGGGGCGGTGGAGAGGGAAGGGTGGTTGGAATAGAGGTTTTGTTCGTATCTTTGCAGTAAATTATATATATGTTGAGTGTGAGTGAAAATGAAGAAATTACTTCGGAGATAATGCATCAAATTGCGATGGAAGGCGGGGCGTTTTCTTTTCTTGAAGTTCTTGAGGAAGATATTTATTCGGATGATGACCTTAAAGTAAAGTATTAAAATGCCTAGTTCCTCCAGTTTATCTAAAATCAGATAATCACAGATACAAATACGGACTATTTCATTCAAATTGGCAGGCTATAAATATCGAAATTATCGAAGAAAGCATATTCCTTATTTTCTTTCCTGAAGTTCCATGAAATGCAATTTAGTACACCTCCATCTTTTGCTATTTCGTTGCTGTCAACTGTTTTGATGGTGGATCCTTTAAAAATTTGCTCGAATTGTTTTACTGCTACTTCATCTGTCTTTATTCCGAAAGTTGGAACAAAAACTATATTTTGGTAGTGTCTCA
>CAIRTW010000207.1 GCA_903881585.1 uncultured Bacteroidota bacterium
ATCAGGGTTAGAGGCATTTACCGAATCATAACTTCCCCATATTACATACCCGCCGTTTTTGTCCGGCAATATGTTGCCACCGCCCATACTGTAAACTGTATCGCTGATAATATTGCCCGCACCGTCCAACACCATGAACCAGGCTGCATCAGAATAATACGTATCAGGCCCGGGATTTACTAAACGGCTGCTTGTCGCTCCAACTATTATCCGCCCGTCAGCCAAAGGAATGACATTGTCTATTTGAACCAAGTCAGTGGTGTCGAGTTGGTAAGTCCGGGTCCATAGTGTATCCCCCATGCTGTCGGTACGTGCGATAAGGCCCTTGTAATATGAAGAAGAATTCAATTCACGTGTTCCACCTGCTATATACCCGCCACCAGGCATTATTGCGCAGCAGATCATTCCTTCAAAATAGACAGATGTATCAGTAAATGTCTTTAAAAATACGGTATCGCCAACAGCATTGTATTTCACCAATCCAGCACTTGCTTTGTTATAGCTGCCGTAAAAAACATTTATGGATAATGGCGATAAATACCCTCCCCCGGGCAACAATATGATGCCTCCGTTGGCTCCGCCATACAGGGATGCGATGCTATCCGTGACAATACGTTCATTTAATATGGTACTGCCATCAGCAGATATTTTCATATTAACTAATGCCCAGTAGCCGTGGTCAATGTTACTTATGCCCGCCTCCGTCTTGACAAAATAACTGCCATCAGATAGTACGAAAATATCCATCCCCCAATCATAGCTGGAGTCAATATCGTACAGCTTTTGGAAATATTGACCAAAAGATTGGTGCGCTGCTGTTAGTAACAGCAGCACACCAATTATGCTTATTATTTTTCGTTTCATAAATCCACATTTAAAAAACTACTCCACTATTACTTTACCAGATTGCGTTTTACCATTCGTTATCACCTGATACAGGTAGATACCGGGTGTATAAGATGCTACATTAAAGCTGGCAAGGGTACTGTTTTGTAATGTTTGCTCATCCATTTTACGGCCTACAACATCAGTTATTCTTATTGTGATGTTATCCTGTTGTGAGTATTGAAAATTCAGCACCATACTTGTAGGTATAGGATATACATTCAGTCCTTGTATCAAAGATTGCTGGTCACGGTTGTTGGCAACCTGTATATTGCCGTTACTTCCGCTACCTCCGCCGCTATTACCATTTCGGGAATCGCTGTGATGACGGGATGTGGGCGAACAGCACGGCAGGTTCAAAGTATTTTGCTGGATGTTCTGCCCGAAGCCGCTGTTCACATTGCCCAGTGTGGGCGGCGCCGCGCCGCCAGCATCTGCTGCAAATTGCTGCCACTGTGCAGGGTTGCCAAGGTCTGTGCCGCTGCTGCCCATGAAGCAATACTTATATCCCCTGCCGGTATGGTTGAGTACCGGCCCACCAAGGCTGGTGGAGTCTGGCGGTATGCTGCCATATTGGTTGGGGCCGGTACCCGGGCCATAGCCAAAGCCATGATAAAAATCAGGCTGCTTGCTCACATCGCGCCCGCATCTGGGGCAACGCACCTGGAAGGCGTCACAGCTGGAATCGAAATTGATCGTGTTTTGCCAGTTGCCCCCGTATGTATAATAGGTGCTGTCATAAGTGCTGTCGCTGCCGGTAGTAACCGTATCTACAACATAATTGCACAGCGAAGAATCGAGAGTAAACTGGAAACGTTGCATGTGCGGCGTGCCCAACGGATAAGTTGTTGCTCCACCCAGCGGTACCCAGTAGGTATTACCGAGGCTAATGGTGTTGAGTGTAGTATTAAGGCCGCCGGAATTGGGTGTTATGGTAAATGTATCCGGCAGGTTGTAGCAATTGCTGTCTACGTTATACACAATGATGGTGCTGCCTACAGGCACATTGCCCCAGGTAGCATCATACGCAAGCCGGTAGTGGCTCTGAGTGATCCCTCCGAAGATGGTGCAGCCGCTCAGGTTAAAATTGCCGCTGTTATCATCTATTATCCAGCCTTGCACATTTACAGTTGGTGAGTTGCAAATGCCACAGTTAGATACCGTAAGCTCGCCATAGTCGCAGCCGGATACCGGCGCTAATGCCGACGACTGCGCACTGATTGAAGTGGTAGCAGGGCCGTTAGATAATTCGGTTACAGTAAGCACTCCTGGGCAGGGCGGCGGTGGCGGCTTGTATCTTAACTGAAAGGAATAGCCACCGTAAACCGTATCATATCTATACGTGGTATCATAAACAGTAGTGTACACCGTATCAAATACACTGCTATACACAGTATCATAAACCATTGCATAGATTACGCTGTCATAAGTGCTGTCAACAGAGCTAACCAATGAAGTATCTATCGAGACTGTATAACCGCTATCAATTAAAGTCCTGACCGGTGCGCTAAAATTTAATTGTCTAAAACTAACAGTTTCATTAGGCATGTTTTCCCCATTTACTCCCGGCAGCAGATCAAATTCAATTTCTACAGGATAAATAATTCCTGTGTCCAGGTTAATGCTGTCTAAACGCATTGTATTACTACCATCAAATGTTACTGACTTTTCATTTGCATCAACGGCAGCATAAGTGCCATAAGCACCTGCGCGGGACCATATATCATAAAGGTCACCAAGAAATACTTTGGCACTAATGTAGTTTGAGAGTGTACTTATACCAGTACCCGGTTGTAGTACAGTGCCATTTACAAACTGCAGGCTGAAATTATCTGACACTACACCGCCATTACCCACAACAACCGTATGGCTATGCCTTAAATGACCAACATAAGTGATCGCAGTATTCCGTGAAGCGATGTTATTATTATTCGAAATGTTCGGACTAATTGAACCTGTAGTAGCCTCACAAGTTGTCATTCCATCCGTGCAGGCCGGGTTGTGCCCATCTAATATTGTTGCAAGGAAACATAAACTGTAATAGGGAGGTAAGCTGGGGCATGAAGACGGATAATATAAATTAGGGTTCGGTGTGGTCCACGAATTTTGTACGATTGTGCTGCCGCCTGCGGGTATAGAAGGAATAATACTGCTGGATAGGTAATATCCTATCAATTGGTGCGACCCATCGCAAGCTGTAAAATCTCCTCCTGTCCATTAGTAAGGCCACGTTTCCGGTGATTCGCCCATTGTCCAGTAATTATTTAGTGTCGCAGTTATTGTGCTATTGTCATAGTCCACGCATCCTACATTTCTTACCTTCACATTCAGCCAGTTTACTCCCGCTCCGGGACCTGACGCAATATATTCAGCAGCTTGGTTTTCCTGGTTCATAAGCCCGTCATCAATCAGCCTGTTCCAGATGTCCGGGCTGGAGAAAATATCACTTAGGTCGGGCTGGCTGTTAGGCTCATCATAAAGGTCAAAATGGGAATCGCGGGAAGCAAGGTCAAAACCTGATGTAATAAGTGTATTCTGCACATGTTGCGATGTCTGGCAGCCACTACCGTCGGTAACAGTTAGCATATAATTGGCTTTGTATATTGGTGTATATACTCCATGAAAATAAGCATGGCCAATACCGGTTATCGTGGGGTCGGCAATATCATAATGGTCCAGTGTTACATAATCCGGTACCGAATATGTACCACCGCCACCGCTTATTACCGATGATATTGGAGTCCACAAATAAGAATACCCTCCGGTACCACCTGTCACCGTAACCGAATATTTGGGCGCAGGTGCAGTGGCTCCTGCTGAGCCCGGTGCGCACCGGGTATTAATGTCTATATCTGTTATCGTGGGTGGGGTAATAATAGTTATAGGAGCAGAAGCCGTATAAGTTGAAATACCATCACTTACGGTCAGATTTATTATAGGGGTTGCGCCATAGTTACCTGTTGTGTTGTAAACCAGGTAAGAAGCAAGGCCAAATGGGTCATCCGGGGTACTATAATTTATATAATAGTCGTTGATGTCAGTAGATGAAGCGACAGAAGGTGTCCAGTTGAACCCAGGTATTTCTGCTGGGGTGCCTTGGCAAAGGGAAGTAAAACTCCATGCGCCGGTATTGTTTACTAATAATGGATTACCTGTTGAAGACTGTGAAGCGGAAAAGTCTATCGTCATGAAATTTTCGGCATTGCATTGATCGTCACAACCTACTGCAGGCGTAGGGTTTTGCCCATAACTTTGGCTTGCAAAAAGAATAGATGAAAAATCGGGGGTGGCGTGCGCCTGGAAAACATAAGTAGGTGCGCTGAAATTATTACAGATGGGAGCTGCAGTTATAGACAGGCTTGTGATAGGGCGTATCAAAACAATTCTACAGGTTATATCGGGCGCATATGGCGTCACAGTACCTGCAATAACACCCGGTCTGAAATATTGTATTAAGTATTCACCGGGCTGGGTATTGGAAAATGTAAATGTATGGTCTGTATAATCGGCATTTTGGTCTGCATAGCCTGATATTGTGGTAGAAGTGCTGGTAGTAAGATTGGTAATTACAATGTCATGGGCGGAAACAGGCGCCGAGGTAGGATCTGTTGAGGAATTAGCGGTAATCTCGTTCTCATAGCCAAAATCCAACGAAATCGCATTGCCCACATATTCGCGGATAAGAAATTGGTTGCCACAGTTCCAGCTCCCAAAACCGCCGACAGCATAATATGCAAAAAAATTCACTCCTGAATTGCCATCATCATAAATTGTATTCGTGGGGGCGGGATTAGACGCATTTGTACTGGTAGCGATTACATAGCACGAATGACAATGGTAAGTACAATACCCGGCGGGGCCAGCAAATATTTTACTGTTGTAAAAAAATAGCCCGGTAGTCAGGGTAACATAGGTAATGCAATTCCATAATGTGCGAAGGCGTTTGTTTAGTTCGTTCATGTGTTTGGTTTTAAAGTGAAGAATTATTTGGTTATTGAAAAAAGAATTGCTTTTATTTCACCGGCCACTATTGAGCGCAGCATGTAGATGCCGGGTGCAGCATCCATTTGTATTTCTGTTTCCTGGTTACCAGGTATCATTAATTCTTTTATTTTTTCGCCAAGGATGTTTGTAATGATAATTGTTGCATCTTCTTTAGATGGCGAAAACACATGGAGGGTAAATGATCCCTGGTTGGGATTAGGACATACGGTAAGATGAGCAGACGGATTACTGATAGTTGTTACTTCATTAAGAAACCCGAATTTCATTACTGTGGCTTTAACTGAATCTCGGTACACCACATAAGGAGTACCGCTACCATTTATTGCTATGGACGGCGAACCAACCGCTCCTGATGAAAACCCTGCGCCGCCTACCGCAACCCAGTTGCTGCCGTCGAATTTCATTACCGTAACTTTATAGCTATTAGCAGCATCTCCAAAAGCCACATAAGGTATCCCACTACCGTCTATGACTATGGATGTGTATGCTACTTCTCCCGCTGTGAAGCCGGCACTGCCTACTGCCACCCAATTAGTGCCATTGTATTTCATTACGGTCGCTTTGTAGCCATTGCCCCAGTCGGAGTAAGCTACATATGGTGTGCCGCTGCTATCTATAGCTATAGATGTGTAGGCTGCTTCCCCTGCCGAGAAACCAGCGCTACCTACCGTTACCCAATTGATGCCATCGAACTTCATTACCGTTGCTTTTCCTAAAATGCCACCCTCTCCGTAAATCACATAGGGTGTACCTCCGGTATCTATGGCGATAGAGATGTCTAATGGCGTTCCAGCAGAAAAATTTGGAATACCAACTGTTACCCAACTGCTACCGTTGAATTTCATTACAGTGGCTTTATCGCCAGGGTAAAGACCTGCATAACTAATATAAGGCGTACCAATGCGGTCTATTGCTATCCATTTGTATCCTCGAACAGAGGTATCAGTGAATCCGGCGCTACCAACTATAACCCAGCTGCTGCCATTAAATTTCATTACGGTAGCCTTTCCACTATCACTCCCGTCAACATAAACCACATAAGGCGTTCCATTCCCGTCTATAGCTATTGAGGTAAGAACTGCGCTGTCTGAAAAACCTGCGCTCCCAACTGTGTTCCAACTGAGACCATTGTATTTCATTACGGTAGCTTTATGGCCGTTGGCACCGTCCTGGTAAACCACATAAGGTGTGCCTCCAGTTTCTATCGCAATGGACGTAAAATCCGCCTCGCCTGCCGAGAAAGCCGGGCTGCCAACCGGTATCCAGGATTGGGCATGCAGAGATAATGTAAGACAAATAAAAGCAGGGATCAGAAGATATTTCATTTGCGCGGTGTTATAATGTCGACGTATAAAATGAACAAAATCTTGGGTAAAATTCCTATTTATGTTACGAGCGCTATCATCTAATAGCAGCAACGCTACATACTTCAAACACATCCAATAAAGCACCGTTCGCTAACAGCTTGTATCTGCACTAACTAATAATCCACATGCACCCATACGAGGGTAAATGGCAATAAAAAAATGTACTAATAAAGAGGAGTTTCCATCAAGCCGGAAATAAAAATAAAAACATTTTTCCTGTTTTCAAAATGCTTGCGCATTAATTTTTAAGCATTTCTATTACCGCTTATTGCGCGCGTAGTAATTTGTTTCGCACATCTTTGCAGAACCTTGCTGTGCCTTGACAATTTGCTGCCGTTGGAGGTCACTATCGACAGTGATATTTTGCCGCTCCTTTAACGATATGTCAGCAACCTTTTTCGCTGTTGCTTGCTATCTTCGGCTATAACAGAAAGGATATGAACAACCAGACGACACCAACTAAGCAAGGACAAATTTGCAAAATCACAAGCCCAATGGCAGACGAGAATCCCGCTGAAACTTATCTCATTACCGAAGACGTATCGGTTTACAGCGACGATGCAACAATCTATGTCGTGAGCATCACAGAACTGCAACGAAATATAGCTACCCCTGCATTTGCCGTACGCAAACCAATCAAGAAATCAGACTTATCTGTTATCGCTGACGATCTGACAACGTACGTCCAGTCATGGAATAGATAAGCGATATAAGCCGGTCATAAATTCGACATTCGATTCCGGGCTGACACAACGTCAAGCAAGCCGTTTATACTCAAAAACGGTTTGGAGGCTCCTAACGAGCTCCAAAACACGCCAGGAGAGCGCTTTCAGAGATTCTTGTAGCAATAGAAAGAACGAAAGTGTCTTCCGTTTGTGTTTCGCTGCTAATTTTTTCTAAAATAAAATGAAGATGCGTAGTGTCCGAGAGAGAGATACAGGCAGTATGTTTCAGTGGGGGGACGCTGCGAACGAGGTGCGTTGATAGAAGAGAACCTAAGCGACTTGGTAACTGCGTCGTTCCTTTTCCACCGTGAACAAAACAAGATGCCGGCCTTGGGATAAACAAAAGGATAGTCGTACCAGGCGTTATTATTTCGCAAATGCTTGTCAAAGAACTCATCCATGATTTCTGTTCTTATATTTTCACGCATATGAAAAACAAAGACAAAACAGGGCTCTCAAAAGAACTTGCTGACAAGGTGAGGTACTTCATACAAGACACATCGCCTGCCAGGGTCAGCAAAAACTTACGTATCGTTTTCTTCGACTACCTGCGCAACCAGCGGGAAGGACTGCCGATGGAATTCGACCAGATACTTGACGACATGCAGAATTTATTCGAGTTGTTAGATGTCGCCGCCGAGGAGAAGAAGCCACAGTGATTCACCACCATCGTTTATCGCGGTTGCTTGTATTCAGGTTGTATTGCCTGCATCGTTCTTGTTCTTCCTCAATTTCTTTACTCTTTCTCGCCAGCTCGTCCAGTTCATCTATGTACCGTTGCTCGTCCGGCGACAATTCAGCCTCTGGCTTATATTGGATCGCTTTCCCTGTTCGGTAAAGAATTTGAGTATCCAGAACGTCACAATGTTTGATTTCGGCTTCAACATACGTTATCTCAATCCTCTCGTTCTCCATCTCTACCACATCCTCAAGCTCTATTGGCTCAATGTTCCAGTATCTCTTTACGGTGCTTATGCTGATCCCTGGTATTTCTTTTTCTTTAGCCTTTTTGTTTATGTAATCACACACCACCTGTTGCGTAACTTTATAAAGGTTCTTTCTTGTTATTCGAGTAGTAGTATTAGTAATAACAAGAAAGACACTTTTTGATTCTTCCATTAATTCCTCTAAGTAATTCCTTACCTCTTTTATTATCCGGATAGATTTGATTCTTTTATCCAAGCCTATGTGTTCGTATTTGAGCCTTCTCTTTGCAACACCGGATATAGTGTTCTCTTTATAGTGCCTCTTCTTTATCCTGAGCTTAGGTTCAACTTTTCCTGTCTTCATTATGTCATTCTCATACATAGAGTACACCAGCTTGATTAAGTCCTGAGTTAAGGAAGGAGTGACCGTATAGTTCTTGTTCACGAAGAAAAGATAGCTGTAGATATAATCCGGTGAGATGCCTGGATTCAGGTATGCCAGGTTGTGTATCATTCTACCATAAACCCTTAATTTCTGACCATCAGGTATCTTGCCAGGGCATTGTTTGTAATATGGTATTATGACCTCGCAGTATTCCATAGGTTGGTAATCGTATATCCTGTTCTTCACAACGTAAGGTGTACGGAGTTTTACTTTTTCAAGCACCTTGGAATAGGAATGTAGCTCATAAGTGTGTTTTCTCTTCTCAGGTTTTGCGAAAAGGTTCTTTCTTGTTATTCGTTTAGTAGTATTAGTAATAACAAGAAAGATACTTTTCGGTATATCGATAATTATATCAGGATTATAGTAACAATTAGGATCAGAGGAGATGAACCATACTCTCGATTTATCTCCTGTGTTGTCGTCAAAGTCTTCACCTTTGAACACGTTGTCAAGAACATATTCTCTTGCCTGGTAGAAGTTTTGTTCGTTTATGGTTCCCTCCTGCAGCTTTACGAATATAGATATTCCCCTGCCTGAAGAAGAGAGACAGCACATCGTGATAGCATGCTTGTATTTTTCAATGAAATTGTCTCTGTACTTTTCAAAGTCAACTTCTTCAGTCGGTTTGAAATCCTTGTCGAAGTATAGGTAGTCGGAGAACTGCGTTATGTTCTCGTCGTTCCTTGTTCCGTTGAAGAGTGATACGTTTGGAGTGATGTAGTCGAGCGTTTTTCTTTTAAGTGTGTCTTTTTTGTTCTTGTATTCCGGCTCTAAGTGGTCGAGAGACCTTAAGTCAGCTATGTTTGGGTTGCAACATTTTATTTTGTTGACCAACTGTTCTATGCTTTTTATGCCTGAGGGTGTGATGTTTCGTATTGGTTCTTTGAAGTAGACAAACATTAAAAATGAAAATCCCCGCCAGAAATCGTACTTCTGGACGGGGTCATCATTCACTTTCGTGAAATATCTTTCGGTCACTTCGTACGATGAAAATAACTTACTTACCTATATTCTTTTAAATACTGAACGGCTATGTATTTTAACCGTATGACCGAATTTAACCGTATCCGGAATCCTTTTGGAAAAACACGCCGCTTATTTCATTGCTCCAGAAATTGTCGATATTGATATTACATGATGGAATAAAAAGTGTCAATTTTTACACGTTTAAAAATATAATACGAGAGTTGTTGTATCGTTCTCATTCCAGGACAAGCCGGTTGGCTGCAGGCGGTTTGTATTCATTTATAAATCTGGAGTGCAGAACAAGCTCCAGATCACTTTAAACAGGTGTTCAGGTGATTATGGTGTATCTTGATAAGGAACATGCCGGCTTGTGCCATACATTTCGATCAATCCGTGAAAAGCCGGGTACTTATATATGTGTTTAGCAGGTACAGTTTGTGCATCATAAAAGGGGATGTAATAAATTAGTAAGATTGTTTGTAAAGTATGATGTGTGTGAAAAGCTTACTGATGTAACTGAAAAGCCGGGTACTTATATCAACGATCTTACCTTCTGTGTCACTACAAATATTCACCTCATCGTAAAACATACTGCTCTAATCATACGAAAAATGCAACTTCCCGAAAAGCCGGGTACTTATATGCATGATGGTACTGGTAGAAGTATGTGTGAAAGTGCAAAGCATACAGAATCATAGAATGGTATAAGTATAGTATGATTTGCACTTTTCTCTTCAAACTGATATGCTGGCTTGATGCAGTTACATTGCAGGAGGTACAAAGTTTGTCTTACACAATAACCGAAACTGTGTAAGACCTCTTACACAACTCTTGAAGAAGGTCAAATGACCTACGTTCGTGAATGAGTTGCTAATTGAGATGTGTCGGTACTGACACATGGATTACATGATACTCAAGCCGATGTAATCCAGATTATACACAATTCATATAAACTTACCGAAAAGTTGCCAATCTCTTGGTCGTGTTCATTACGCCGCCTTGTGTTGAAACGCTAAAGACCCGCAAAAGTTCCCTTTTCCTTTTACGGAGTCGCAGGTAACTGCTTTCTTGCTATCCTAAAACAAAACGAACATGCAAACAACAGCGAATGAAAAGAAGGTGATTGCGTTCTTAAAGAAGAACCCCAACACGAACAAGGCGGACATAACTGCCGCGACAACAGTATCCGGCCTCCCGCTCTTTAATTTTTTACGGAGACTTGAAAAAGCGGAATACATATCTACTCAGGGTACGGGTGCCGACATAACGATCAACTGGAACGAAGTACAACCGCAGGAACAAACAGGGATTGTAGAAGAAACAATCGAGGCCGAGCAGCCTAAACTCGCGAAGAAAAAGAAAACCGCACCAGTTGTTGAGATTGCCGCTACTGCAACACCAATGCGTGATAAAACGACCTATCAATTCATTGGCGAGAGCTATGGGAAAGGCAAATTGATCTTGGCGGTCGTTGCGCAGTATATAAAGGACAATCCCACGGTGACCTACGCGAAATTGAAAGCCGATGTTTTCCCCGATACGCTTTTAAAGAGATTCGGAATCGTGCAGCTTGAATCGAAGGCACGTGAGATTTCAGGAAAGCGTGACCGCTACTTCCTAAAAG
>CAIRTW010000208.1 GCA_903881585.1 uncultured Bacteroidota bacterium
ACAATAAAATATTTAATAGTCTTGATGATGTAGAAGATAATTTGGCTAATGCTTTAGCGGAGTACCATAAAAAACCAAACGCAGTAAAACAATTGGCAAACGGATATTCCTTTTTTAACAAAATTGATGGCGGTTAATTATCACTCATTTTGTTTTTATGACCGCCAAGCGAGAATATAGGTGTGCCACATCGAATAGATGTGGCATACCTATTAAGGCCACACCTCAACTCTTTCGCTAAAGCTACGGCGGTTGATAGATGTGTCGGACATCTATTATTTTTTACGGAGGAAGATTCTCATTGGTACGCCGCTGAAATTGAAGTGGCTGCGGAGTTTGTTTTCGAGGAAATTTTTGTATGGTTCTTTGACTGCATCGGGGTGATTAGCGAAGAAGGCAAAGGACGGCACAGCGGTAGGCACTTGCTGCACAAATTTGATCTTGATGGCATAGCCGCGAGAGAATGGGGGCGGATAGCGCTCTATTTCCTTCAGCATGATCTCGTTGAGCACAGATGTGATGACACGCCTGTTGCGGTTCTCGAATACTTCTATGGCTTTCTCCATTCCCTGGAAGATGCGGGATTTTTCGAGGGCGGATACAAATATTATAGGCACATCGGTAAATGGCTCGAGTTTTTCCTTGATCTGTTTTTCAAAATCGCGGGCAGTATTGGTTTCTTTGTTTTTTACGAGGTCCCATTTGTTTACCAGTATCACTACGCCCTTGCCCTTGCGGGTAGCCAGGCTGAAGATACTTACGTCTTGTGCCGTGATACCGTTTTGTGCATCTATGAGGAGCATACATACATCTGCTTCGTCCATTGCCTTTATGGCGCGAATCACGGAGTAAAACTCCAGGTCTTCGTGTACATTCTTTTTCTTGCGGATGCCGGCAGTATCTATAAGTATGAACTCTTTGCCAAACAGTTTGTAGTGGGTATGTATGGTATCGCGGGTGGTGCCTGCTATGTCGGACACGATGGTGCGCTCCTCATTTACCAGCGCATTCAGCAGCGTAGATTTGCCGGCATTAGGCTGGCCAATGATTGCGAATTTAGGTAGCGGGTTGCCATCTTTGTCGGTCTCGACTGCGTCAACGTCGTCGGTGATGTGGGTAACTACTTCATCCAGTATCTCGCCTGTGCCGCTGCCGGATATAGATGATAGCATAAAGGTCTTCGCAATGCCGAGCGAATAGAACTCAGTTGCATACAATGCACGTTCCTGGTTGTCCACCTTGTTCACGAGCAGGAGGACAGGCTTAGTTGACTTTCTCAGCACATCTGCCATGTCCTCATCCTGGCCTGTAATGCCGGTAGTTGTGTCGCAAACAAAAAGGATAAGATCAGCTTCGTCTATGGCTATCTGCACTTGTTTGCGAATCTCGCGCTCGAAGACGTCTTCAGACCGCGCTACAAATCCGCCGGTATCTATGACGTTGAATATCTTTCCGTTCCAATCGGCAATACCGTACTGGCGGTCGCGGGTGACGCCGCTCTGGTCGTCCACAATGGCTTTGCGTTGTTCGAGCAAACGATTAAAAAGGGTTGACTTACCCACATTCGGCCTTCCGACGATAGCAACTGTAAAACCTGGCATGTTATAATATATATATTTAAGGGCTGCAAAGGTACTCTTAAAAATGCAGTTTGAGGCTGTATTGAGCAATTAACATTGTTAAAGTAATAATCTTATGACTTACCTTTGGCTTCCATAAAATTGGTCCGAATGAAAAAATATCTCTTATTAGCGCTGGCTGTTTGCCTTATTGGTACATCTTCAAAGGCGGCCGTTGGCGATACTACCTGGGTGCAGGGTAATATTACCAACCTGGATTATTACGGCACTTTCGATACTGTGGCTAACTTTCCTTCCTCCGGCACCAGCTACCGGAAGATATATATGATCTTTACCCTTGGTAAGCACACATGCCCCGGCTACACTTACGGCACGGGCTCTGTGCCATGGTGCGGCGACTGGGATTATACCATACTCAACTACCTGATGACGCCGGCAGGCGATACGCTGGAGCTGGCGCGCCTTATATCTCCGTATGCCAACAACGGCGCACCGCGGACCCCATACACCTGGACACAAAACTATGTGTATGATGTAACGGACTATGCCAACCAAATGAAAGGGCCTGCAACTACGCATATACTTTATTCGGGGTATTCAGGAGGCTTTACAGCAAATGTAAAGTTTGCATTTATCGAGGGAACCCCTGACCGGAATGTGACTAAAGTGCGCAGGTTATGGACCGGCAGTTATGGCTATAATGATACTGCCCATTTGGACTCATTTGATATTAACACGCACTTTACTGCTGTTACAGATACGGTTCCTGCCGGTACCGCCACTACAGACCTGAGATTCCTTGTTACCGGGCATGGCTCGGATGCTAACGGCTGCTGCGAATTTGCCCCGCATAATTACCAGGTGTACCTGGACAGCGCATCGGTAGCCACGCAATTAATATGGCGCGATGATTGCGGGCTGAATGAACTTTATCCACAGTCGGGAACGTGGCTGTACCAACGTGGCAACTGGTGCCCCGGCGCACTTGTTCATCCGTTTTTTCATGTTTTGCCGGGTTTAACTCCGGGAGAGGGTTTTAATGTTGCTGTGCGGTTTGATCCCTATTCGGGAAGCGGCGGGAGCTATACCACTGAAGGCCAGCTGATATGCTACGGGCCTATGAACAAAGTGCTGGATGCATCGCTTGATGATATTATTGCGCCGACTAATAATCAAAACCACTTCAGGGAAAATCCGACTTCCAATAACCCGATAGTGCATGTGAAGAATACAGGGGCAACGACCATTACTTCGATAGTCTTTCAATATGGTGTACAGGGATATGCAGCCCAGACATATACATGGTCGGGCTTGCTGAATTCGTTGCATGAGTCCGATATTAGTCTGCCATTGCTATCGGCTTTGGATAGTGTAGTTGGCACATCTGGCACTTATTCATTCAGTTGCACGATAGCTGAGGTTAACGGTGGTACAGACGATGATGTCAGCAACAATGTGATGACATCGTCATTTGTAGCAGCCCCGGTATGGCCATCACCAATTAAAATAACTCTGAGGACAAACAATGAGGGCGCGAATGAAAACCGCTGGGTGATCACCGATGCGAATGATAATGTGGTGGCCCA
Organism: uncultured Bacteroidota bacterium; assembly: GCA_903881585.1. Taxonomy (GTDB): domain Bacteria; phylum Bacteroidota; class Bacteroidia; order Chitinophagales; family Chitinophagaceae; genus Nemorincola. The sequence goes on from CAIRTW010000208.1 coordinate 3,167, forward strand.
GCGCACGGGTGCCGCCAATGGTACTACCTACAAAGACACACTAAATTTACCACGCGGATGCTACAAGCTACAGTTGTTTGACAGCAGCTGCGATGGCCTGTCGTGGTGGAATTTTGCGAATTATTCACCGGCTATAACGGACGGCTACATTACTGTGGCGCCGGTGGTGGGCGCTGCACTTACCATGCATGGAAACCCCTCAGGCTCGTACTCGAATGATTATGGCTGTGGGTTTGTACAATATTTCTTTCTGGATTCGATGGCGTCGGTAACACGGATAACAAACGTAAACGAAGGCAGCGCGTTTATTGAGGCTTACCCAAATCCTGCGCAGGGGCTAGTGAATGTGGATATCTCTGGTTTGCAAAATGTACAAGGGAGGATAGAGATCATGGACATGGCCGGCAGGGTAGTGACTTCGGTTGCGTGCTATGATGCCCATATGCAATTAAACGTGGCTGAATTATCGAATGGCGTCTATATGCTGGTGTATATTAATAATGCTACCGGTAGTAAGAGCCAGGTGAAGCTGTTGATAGCGAAATAATAAAGGGAGAGGAACAGTTTATATAATGATCTTAAACAGGCTGCGTTTGCAGCCTGTTTAGTTAGGCCAACCAACCAAATGTATGAATAGCCGTATAGAAAAACTGCTGGAATTTTTGAAGGCGACACCGAACGATTGCTTTCTGAATCATGCCCTGGCGCTTGAATATGTGAAGGCCGGTGATGAAATAAATGCAAGAAAATACTTTGAGCATAATCTTAGTAGTGATGCAGGGTATGTGGCTACCTATTACCACCTGGGCAAGCTGCTGGAGCGGATAAGTGAACCGGCCAGCGCGATGAGTATATATGAGCAGGGAATGGAACGGGCAAAAGCTGCGAAGGATATGCATTCGTACAGCGAGCTACAGGCCGCGTATGAGGATCTGGCAGACTAGGTTAAAGGGTTAAAAAGTTAAAAGGTTAATAGGTGAATTTACTTCTACAATTTTGTGAGCAATGGAAAGCGCGGCAATTCGCCTTGCCGGGGCAATGTGTGCTGCTGGCGGTGAGCGGCGGCGCGGATTCGATGGTGATGGCGGACTTGTTTTTAAAGGGAGGCATTCCGTTTGCAGTTGCCCATTGCAATTTCGGGTTGCGGGGTGAGGCTTCTGACCTGGATGAGCGGTTGGTGGCGGATTGGTGCCGGGCAAATGCAATTACTTTTCACCGGGTGCAGTTTGAGACCAAGGGAAAGTCGGAGGAGTGGAAGAAGGGTATACAGGAAACGGCCAGGATACTTAGGTATGAATGATTTGAAACAGTGCGGAAAGAACACGGATATGCCAAGCTGGTGACGGCCCACCACGCTAATGATAATGTGGAGACGTTGCTCATTAATCTTTTTAAGGGAACGGGCATCAGCGGCTTGCACGGCATACTGCCGGAGAATGGTAATGTGGTTCGCCCGCTATTGTTTGCCAGCAAGGACATGATCACAGCGTATGTGAATGAACAGGCAATAACCTATCGTGAAGATGCATCCAATGATTCGGACGACTACCTGCGGAATGCGGTAAGGCACAATTTAGTGCCGGCCATTCAGCAGTGGTTCCCTAATGCGGTGGGTAGTGTAAATGAAAGCATAGAGCGGTTTGGGGAGGCTGAGTTATTGTATAAGAAAGCTATAGCGCAGGAGCGTAAGAAGCTGATGGAACGACGTGGGAATGACTACTATATTCCTGTTTTGAAACTGCGGCACCGCGAGCCTTTGGCCACAATTGTGTACGAGTTGCTTTACCCGTTCGGGTTCAGCTCGGCGCAGCTGCCGCATGTTTTGAATTTGATGAACTCAGCCAGTGGTCATTATATTTCATCACCCACGCACCGGGTGATACGCAACCGTGATTTCCTGATCGTAACGACGATACCGGCAGATACCGCAGATATGATACTGGTGGAAGCTGCGCCATGCGTGGTTGACACAGGTAAATACAAGTTTTCATTTTCAATAGAACCCAAACCCTCAAAAATACCTGCGGACCCCAATATCGTTTACGTGGATATGGGCAATATTACCTTCCCGCTGGTGCTGCGCAAGTGGAAGATGGGGGATTATTTTTATCCGTTCGGAATGAAAATGAAGAAGAAGAAGGTGAGCCGCCTGCTCATTGATCAGAAAGTACCATTGCATGAGAAAGAGGAGGTGCGCATACTGGAGTGCAGCAAGCGTATAGTCTGGGTTTCGGGAATACGGCCCGATGAGCGTTTCCGGGTGAAGGAGACTACTGAGCAGGTGCTGGTGGTGAAGCGGACGGAGCGCCCAAATTCCAAAGATTAAAATCCAAATACCAAGCTTGTTGCTAGCGGACCAATTCCAATTTTACAACAGGTGGATCTGCGGGTGCATTAAGGCATAGATGAAATTCTGGCCGTGCGAAGGGTCCAGCAGGAGGGCGAAGCTCAGGCCGTATAAAGCGCCGAAAAAGTGCGCATCGTGATTGACATTGCCAGTGCCTCTTTTGGCCATATAGGCTTCATAAGCGAGGTAGAGGCCACCAAAAACAATGCTTGGTATGTTTATTGGGATAAACATGATCCTGAGGCTGCTCCATGGCTCGCAATAAATAAAGAAAAACAGAATGGACGAGACCCCGCCTGATGCGCCGAGAGAACGGTAGTAGTTATTATTCCTGTTTTTAAGAAAGGAGGGGAGTGATGCGACTACAATCCCGGTGAGATAAAGCGTGGAAAAAGAGATGAGTGTGAGTGTTCCTTCTACAGCACTGCCGCAAAACCACAACGTGAACATGTTGAAAATGAGGTGGTTCCAGTCGGCATGAATGAAGCCGGAGGAAAGCAGACGGTAGTATTCTGCCGGGTTGTTGTGCATGGCGCGTGGCCAGAGGATAAGCTTATTGTATATGGTTTCGTTGTTGAACGCTGCAAAGGAAATAAGGGCTGTGATGGCAATAAATATTATGGTGTAGCTCATTCTTAATGTGAAAATTTTGAAATGTGCAGATATGCAAATGCTCCGCAATGAGTGCAAAAGTACCTAGTCTGGATTGATTTATTACACATGATGATAAGGAGAATTGTTAAGAATACTGAAAGCCCTGTAAACCTGCTCCGCAACAATAAGCCGCACCAACTGGTGGGGAAAAACGAGACTGGATAATGACCAGCATTGGTTGGCTTTTTTGCGCACGTTGTCGGTTACACCAAATGCGCCGCCTATGAGTATCACCATTGTTTTTACCCCCTGATTCATGCACTGTTGAAATTGCTGAGACCACTGGACAGAACTAAGCATCTTGCCGCGCTCATCGAGCAGGATGAAGTAGTGCTGGGGTTGCAGCTTTTTGAGGATCAGTTCTTCCTCCTGTAGCTTGGTCCGCTCTACATCGGTTGTGGCAGATTTTTTGGGTGTTTGCAGAACCACAAGCTCAACGGTATTCCACGGCATCGTTTTGCGGAAATAGTGGCGTATCCCGTCTTCTATGAACGGGTCATTGTCTTTGCCTATTGACCATATTTCTATGTGCATAAAATACGCAGTGTGGATTTATCTAAAAAAGTATTTGTAAAAATAGTTCGTTTTCGTATCTTTGCAGTCCGAAAAAAAACATGTCTTCGCTAAAAGCTACGGTAGTTGACACGGAAATGGCTTTGTAGCTCAACTGAATAGAGCATCTCACTACGGATG
>CAIRTW010000209.1 GCA_903881585.1 uncultured Bacteroidota bacterium
GTTATCATGCTGCCCGTGGTTTTCGGCGGCCTGTTCGCACTGGCATTTGTTTATCTCCTGAAGGGGCATATCTCTATGGTCGCCCTGGGCGCCGGCTCCATCATCCTGGGCATAGCGGTGAACTATTCCATGCACGTCTTCAACCACTACAAGCACATACCCGATATGCGCGCGGTGATCAGCGATGTAGCTTCACCCATGACCATTGGCAGTTTCACTACGATAGGTGGCTTCCTATGCCTCATGCTCCTACCTTCGCCACTGCTCAACGATATGGGGCTGTTTGCAGCATTGAGCCTTATCGGCGCTACCCTGTGCTCCCTCATCTTCCTGCCACACTGGATCGTGGACCCAAAGCGGGAACAAATGGCCGATACAGAAAGCCACCATCATCATGGCTGGCTCGACAAGCTATCTGAATACCACCCGGAAAAAAACAAATACCTCGTGGGCGGCATATTCCTGCTCACTATCGTCTTCCTGTTCACCGCGCGCAATGTCTCTTTCGAGAGTGATATGATGCGGATGAACTACACCTCGCCCACACTAAAGGAATCGGAGCGGAAGATGAACAATGCTATTTCCTATACCGCCCAAATGTTATACCTCTCGGCAGAAGGCAGGACGCTGGAGGAAGCATTGCAAAACAATGAGCGCATAGCACCAGCCGTGCAGCAGCTCCAGAAACAGGGAGCCATAAAGGAGATAACCGGCATTGGCGATCTCCTGCTATCCGAAAAAGAACAGCAGCAACGCATAGACCGATGGACAAGCTACTGGACTACGGAGAAGAAACAACAACTGCTTGCTGACATTCGCAAGGAAGGTGAACCCTACCGCTTTAAAGCCGATGCAACGGATAAATTTGAAGCGCTGCTGAATAAAAGGTACACCCCAATCCCGCCGCAGGACCTCGATGTGATGCACACCGGCATGCTCAGCAACTTCATTACAGACAAACATGGCCGCGTATCGGTCATCACGCTGCTGAAGGTGGACCCTGCCAAGAAAGCCCTTGTATCCAAAGCCCTTGGCGATCAGGCAGGCATTACGCTGCTGGACAGGCAGTATGTAACCAACAGCCTCGTAAATGAGATAAACAATGAGTTCAACAACATAGCCTGGATGACCTCCATACTGGTTTTTGTAGCGTTGTTGTTGTCCTATGGCCGCATAGAACTGACCCTCATCACCTTCATACCCATGCTCATCAGCTGGATATGGATACTGGGGCTGATGGGCATCTTCGGGCTGAAGTTCAATATCGTCAACATCATACTATCCACATTCATCTTTGGCCTGGGCGATGACTACAGCATCTTTATCATGGATGGTCTCCTGCAGCAATACAAGACCGGCAAGAAGCATTTATCCTCGTTCAAGTCTTCCATATTCCTCTCGGCTATCACTACCATTCTTGGCCTGGGCATATTGGTATTCGCAAAGCATCCGTCTTTACAATCCATTGCCTTCATCTCTATTGTCGGCATCTTCTGTGTTGTAGTTACATCGCAGGTAATGATACCGTTCCTGTTCAACTGGCTGATCACCAACCGGGTGAAAAAAGGCCGCCCGCCATGGACCCTCACCAGCTGGGCCAAATCTGTTTTTTCGCTTACCTACTTTGCATTGGGCAGTTGGGTTATGACGGTTGTCGGCATTATCCTTATCAAGCTCAACCCTTTTAACAAAGCAAAAGGCGAGCTTCTGTACCACACTATTTTGTCGAAGTTCACCTGGTCGGTGCTGCACATAATGACCAATGTAACCAAGCGTTATATCAACCCGCACAATGAAGATTTCAGCAAGCCGTCTGTAGTTATCAGCAACCATCAATCCTTCCTGGATATACTCGTATCTACCTCAATGAACCCCAAAGTAATACTGCTCACCAACCAATGGGTATGGCGGTCGCCCGTATTTGGCGGTGTCGTAAGACTTGCAGACTACTATCCGGTAGCCGATGGCGTGGAAGGCAGTGTGGAACAGCTGAGAGAAAAGGTAGCACAGGGCTATTCTATCGTTGTTTATCCCGAGGGCACCCGGACTCCCGATGCGCAGCTGAAGCGTTTTCACAAAGGCGCTTTTTTCCTTGCCGAACAACTCGGACTTGATGTGCTCCCGGTAGTAATACATGGAACGGGCTACACAATGAGCAAGAGCGACTTCCTTCTGAAAGATGGCCTGATCACAGTGAAATACCTGCGGCGCATTAAAGCCAACGACAGCACCTGGGGCGATGGCTATGCAGAACGCACCAAAAATATAAGCCGTTACTTCAGGAACGAGTACGAACAGTTGCGCAGTGATTCAGAGACACCTTCATTTTTCCGCGAGCAGCTCTACTACAACTATCTGTACAAAGGACCTGTACTGGAATGGTACCAGCGCATTAAAATAAGGCTGGAGAAAAACTACGCCCAGTTCCATGCACTGCTACCCATGCAGGGCCGCATACTCGATATTGGTTGTGGCTATGGCTTCATGCCCTACATGCTGCACTTCCTTTCAAAAGACAGGATCATCACCGGCATTGACCACGACGAAGAAAAGATAGCCACCGCCAATCATGCTTATCTTAAAACCGATGCGCTGAATTTCATTTGCGCCGATGTGGTCAACTACCCATTCGATAAGCACGATGCGTTCATCATCAGTGATGTACTGCACTACCTGCAACCAGACGAACAGGAAACACTGATCAAAAAATGCATCAACAACCTTACCGATGGCGGTGTGCTGATAGTGCGCGACGGTGATGCAGACCTTAAAGACCGCCAGAAAGGCACAGCACTTACCGAGTTTTTCTCTACCAAATTTATTGGGTTCAACAAGACATCGGATAAGCCGTTATCGTTTTTATCTTCAACTCATCTACGGGCTATAGTGGCCGCCAATGGCGCATCAATGGAGCAGATAGATAACACCAAGTACACGTCGAATGTAATATTTGTGATCAGGAAAACGGCGATAAACAAAATGCTTAGCTAGCTTTTATATTTTCCACGAGGATTCCGCTTATGATGGAATATTGACGATATAATCACGCTATAATCCTGCTCATTAATCGCATAAACGATGCTGTATGGA
>CAIRTW010000210.1 GCA_903881585.1 uncultured Bacteroidota bacterium
CTGCAGCAATACAAGACCGGCAAGAAGCATTTATCCTCGTTCAAGTCATCCATATTCCTCTCGGCTATTACTACTATTCTTGGCCTCGGCATACTGGTATTTGCAAAACATCCTTCGTTGCAGTCTATTGCGTTCATCTCCATCGTCGGCATCTTCTGCGTAGTAGTTACATCGCAGGTAATGATCCCGTTCCTGTTCGACTGGCTGATCACCAACCGGGTGAAAAAAGGCCGCCCGCCATGGACCCTCACCAGCTGGGCCAAATCTGTTTTTTCGCTTTCTTACTTCGCATTGGGCAGTTGGGTAATGACCGTCATTGGTATTATCCTGATCAAGCTAAACCCGGTTAACAAAGCAAAAGGTACGCTCCTTTACCACACCATATTGTCGAAATTCACGTGGTCGGTACTGCACATAATGACGAACGTAACCAAGCGTTACGTCAACCCACACAACGAAGATTTCAGCAAGCCGTGTGTAGTTATCAGCAATCATCAATCCTTCCTCGACATACTGGTGTCCACATCCATGAATCCGAAGGTAATACTGCTGACCAACCAGTGGGTTTGGCGGTCGCCAATATTTGGCGGCGTGGTGCGGCTTGCAGACTACTATCCTGTGGCCGACGGCGTGGAAGGCAGCGTGGATAAGCTGAGAGAAAAAGTAGCGCAGGGCTATTCTATCGTTGTTTATCCTGAGGGCACCCGGACTCCTGATGCGCAAATGAAGCGTTTTCACAAAGGTGCGTTCTTTCTTGCCGAACAGCTCGGTATTGATGTGCTGCCCGTAGTGATACACGGAACGGGCTACACGATGAGCAAGGGTGATTTCCTCCTGAAAGACGGACTGATCACGGTAAAGTACCTGCCCCGCATAAAGGCCGGTGACAACAGTTGGGGCGAGGGCTATACCGAACGAACCAAAAACATCAGCCGCTACTTCAGGAACGAATACGAGCGGCTGCGCAGCGAGGCAGAGACACCCTCGTTTTTCCGCGAGCAGCTCTACTACAACTATCTGTACAAAGGCCCGGTACTGGAGTGGTACCAGCGCATAAAGATAAGGCTGGAGAAGAACTACAGCCAGTTTCACGCGCTGCTGCCCATGCAGGGCCGCATACTCGATATTGGTTGCGGCTACGGCTTCATGTCCTACATGCTGCACTTCCTTTCGAAAGAAAGGGTTATCACCGGCATCGACCATGATGAAGAAAAGATAGCCACCGCCAATCATGCTTATCTGAAAACCGATGCCTTAAACTTCATTTGCGCGGATATTGTCAATCATCCATTTGAAGCTCACGATGCTTTTATCATCAGTGATGTGCTGCACTACCTGCAGCCAGATGAGCAGGAAACACTGATCAAAAAATGTATCAACAATCTTGCCGATGGCGGTGTACTGATAGTGCGCGATGGCGATGCAGACCTCAAAGACCGGCAAAAAGGCACAGCGCTCACTGAGTTCTTCTCCACCAAATTCATTGGATTCAATAAGACATCTGATAAGCCGCTCTCGTTTTTATCTTCATCCCATCTTCGCACAATAGTGACCGCCTGTGGCGCTTCTGTGGAGCAGATAGATAATACGAAGTACACGTCGAATGTGATCTTTGTGATCAGGAAAACGGCGATAAACAAAATGCTTAGCTAGCTTTTATATTTTCCACGAGGATTCCGCTTATGATGGAATATTGACGATATAATCACGCTATAATCCTGCTCATTAATCGCATAAACGATGCTGTATGGA
>CAIRTW010000211.1 GCA_903881585.1 uncultured Bacteroidota bacterium
GTAAAACGAATAAGTATCAAGACCAGACGTAAAAAATCAAGTTGGAGCAAAGATTACCTAATGGCCGTCCTAACTGGGGTTGACAAATTTTAATGCGTTTGCCCTGATCAATATCATAAAGTTTATCGCCATTCCTTTTTACTTTTGAATTTTTACTTTTGAATTTTACACATGCAGTTCAACTCCCGATTAGCCTTCGAGTCATTACACACCCAGGATGCCTGGCAGGCAGAAGCGCTGAAAAAGCTGCTGGTGTACCTGCAGGGGCATTCTCCGTTTTATAAAAAGTTGTTTGCACAGCACCACATCGATATACACAACATCAACTCCCTGCACGATCTGCGTTTTTTACCAACAACGTCCAAGAGCGATATGCAGGAGCACAACTGGGAGTTTCTCTGCGTGCCCGGCCATGAAGTAAAAGAATACACAGCCACATCAGGCACCATGGGTAAGCCGGTAGAAATAGCCCTTACCGAAAACGACCTGCAGCGCCTGGCCTACAACGAGCACCAGTCGTTTCTCTGTGCCGATGGTACTCCTTCAGACACCTACCAGCTCATGCTCACGCTCGACCGGCAGTTTATGGCGGGCATCGCCTACTACATGGGCATTCGTCAGCTGGGCGCAACACTCATTCGCACCGGACCGGGCCTGCCATCTATGCAGTGGGACACGATAAACAGGTTGCAGCCCACCAGCATCGTCGGCGTGCCGTCTTTCATGCTGAAACTCATAGAGTGGGCGCAGGAGCATAAAATAGACCTGAAGAATACACCGGTGCAAAAAGCAGTATGCATAGGCGAAAGCCTCCGCGGCGCCGATTTTGAGCTAAATGCCCTCGGACAGAAAATATCCGGCGACTGGCCCATAAAGCTCTACAGCACCTACGCCTCTACCGAGATGCAGACCGCGTTTACCGAGTGCGGTGCCGGCACGGGCGGCCACCAGCAGCCCGATCTCATTATCCTGGAGATATTGAATGAGCAAGGCGATGTGCTCAAATCGGGCGAATATGGTGAGGTCACTATTACCACTCTTGGCGTAGAGGGTATGCCGCTACTTCGCTACCGTACCGGCGATATCTGCACATTTTACGATTCTGTATGCAGCTGCGGCAGGCATTCGCGCAGGCTCAGCCCGGTGCTGGGTCGCACGCAGCAAATGATAAAGTACAAGGGCACCACTATTTACCCACCTGCCATTTTCGACATCCTCAATAATATTCCGTTCATAAAAGAGTACGTGGTCGAAGTATTCACCAACGATCTTACCCTGGACGAGATACGCCTGCACCTGAATACGCCGCTGCCTATTGATGAGTGCGAAGCGAAGCTACGGCCCATGCTGCAGTCGAAACTGCGGGTTATGCCCCTGCTGCAGTTTCATTCCGCCGCTGCTATCCAGCAAATGCAATTCCCCGCCAACAGCCGCAAGCAGGTGAAGTTCACAGACAACCGAACAACCACTCCCCAATTCTAAACTGTAAACTGTAAACTGGTTAGGCAGTTCGCGTTATTTTTTCTATTTTCACCGCCCAAGTTTTACTTTATGCACTATTTCATTGACATGTTCCATAACCTTACCAATCCCGATTGGATAAGTGCGCATTATGGATTGTACTTAGTTGTATTCATCATTTTTGCAGAGACCGGCCTGTTTGTCGGCTTCTTTCTGCCCGGCGACTCGCTGTTGTTCGTAAGCGGCATGATGATCTCAAGAATGAATACTCCTTTCTCATCGCCTATCATGAATCTGTTGTACTGGGTGCTCATCATCTCGGTTGCCGGTATATTGGGTAACATGGCCGGGTACTGGTTTGGCAACAAGTCCGGTCATGCACTGATGAAGCGGCCAGACTCCTTACTGTTTAAAAAGAAGTACGTGCACCAGGCCCACGATTTTTACGAGAAAAAGGGTGGAATGGCTATTTTGCTTGCGCGCTTTCTCCCCATCGTCCGCACGTTTGCGCCTATCGTAGGCGGCATGGTGGACATGGATTACAAAACATTCATCAAGTACAATATCCTCGGCTGCCTGGCCTGGGTCATCAGCATGACCTCCATCGGTTTCATACTGGGCGAAAACGAATGGGTTAAAAATAACCTCGACAAAATTGTCATCGTGGTTATCCTGGTCACCACAGGTCCGGTGCTGTTCAAAATGTTCTTTGGCAAAAAGAAACCTTCTCCTGCCGATGGCGGCACCGTATAGCTTATGAAGCAAAATCACTCTATTGCCATACTGAGTATTCCCGTTCTGGTAGCCGCACTCGGCTACTTCGTGGATATTTACGATCTGTTGCTCTTCGGCATGATCCGCAACAACAGCCTGCTCAGCATGGGTTTGACCGGCGACGAAGCCTTTAAAACAGGGCTCCAGATAATGAGTGTGCAGATGTATGGTATGCTCATAGGCGGTGTTATATGGGGTGTAATGGGCGATAAAAAAGGCAGGTTAAGCGTGCTTTTTGGTTCTATTATCATGTATTCGCTGGCCAACATCGCCAACGGAATGGTGCATACTGTGGATCAATACAAGATCTGCCGGTTCATAGCAGGCGTTGGTCTCGCTGGTGAACTGGGTGCAGGCATCACCCTGGTCAGCGAGCTTATCTCCAAAGAGAAAAGAGGTATTGCGACCTCTATCGTGGCGGGTGTAGGCCTGACCGGCGCGGTCGTGGCCTACTTTATTTCCCGCGCGTTCGACTGGCGTACCTGTTTCTACATAGGTGGTGCGCTGGGGCTACTGCTACTGTTGCTCCGGGTTAGTGTGTTTGAATCGGGTATGTACCATGGGCTGAAAGAGAAGCAAGTGCAGCGGGGCAACATACTGATGTTTTTTACGAACGGCAAACGTTTTAAAACCTACCTGCTGGCTATTCTCATTGGGCTGCCTACGTGGTATGTGATAGGGCTGCTGATACAGGTGTCAGATAAGTTTGGCAAGGAGTTCGGCATACCCGAAAAGATAAACCCTGGCAAAGCCGTAATGTATGCCTATATTGCTATCTCCATCGCCGACCTGCTCGTGGGCCTTGTGAGCCAGGCTTTGAAAAGCAGGAAGAAGGCGCTTTACATTTTTTATGCGATCACAATAGCCGGAATAGTGCTTTATTTTAACCAGCGTGGCGGCACCGCTGCCGGCATGTATGGTATATGTGCGCTCATGGGCTTTGGCACTGGTTTCTGGGCGTTGTTTGTAACTATGGCCGCAGAGCACTTTGGTACAAACCTCCGCGCTACAGCGGCCACTACAGTGCCCAATATGGTGCGTGGCTCATTGCCGCTTATCCTTCTTTTATTCGGTTACCTGCAAAGCAGCTTTGGCTACAGCTTCATTACCTCTGCGGCCATTACCGGTGCCGTGGTTATGGCCATCAGCACCACAGCGGTCTTTATGACCGATGAGACCTTCGGCCGCGACCTGAACTTTATTGAAGAGTAATCTCCCGGCAGTAAAAATATTTCTCGCAAAGTCGCAAAGGCGCCATCCCGATTGCTACACCGACTCATTACGTTTTTAAGACCGCTAAGCGCGAGTTATCTGTGAATGGTCTCCGGCCTAGATGATCGTATGATTAGTGATCCTCCTCGTTATCTCATCAAGTTTCTGCGTGGCTTCCCTTATATTTTCCATCAGCTCCACATTAATTGGATCTGAGAAATCATCAAAATTGAACAGCAGCAGCAATCCTTGAATATTGGCAACAGGGGCTCTTACTTCGTGTGATTGTATCCAGGCTATTTCCCGCAGGCGCTTGTTTTGCGTTTGTATCATGTCCACATGGTGGCGTTGCTCTGTCACATCCACGAAGTAGACGGTAAGGCCTTCGTCGGTAGGGTAGGCGTTTACAGACACCCATATACCCAGCGGGGCATATTCTTCTTCAAAGTGTACGCTTATATTTTCCGCCTTTGCGCGCTGGTATTCCTCGTAAAATTTGTTGTGCCGGGCCTCTGGGAAAATGTCCCACATGGTTTTGCCCAGCAGCTCGCCTTTCTTATGCTGGAAAGTCTTCTCCGTTTCCTTGTTCACATACGTGAATTTCCACTCGTTGCTGAGGGTGTAGAAGCCGTCGGTGATGCTGTCCAGAATGTTTTCTTTTTCTTTCGTGCGCTCTATCAGCGCCATCTCGGCAGCTACTTTCTTGTCTATGTTTATGGCCGATATCACCCATGCCCGCTTCCCTTCAAACCAGGTATGGTGGGCGTAAATATGCACGAAAAAGATCTTGCCTTTTTTATGGATGTGCCGCCACTGGCCTACATCGAAATAAGATTCGTTGATGTTTTGTATCGCTGCATTAAACGTATCGCGGTCTTCTGCAGGCCAGATATCGTTGGCCGTCAGCGCCAGGAACTCATCTGCAGTATAGCCATACTGCAGCATAGCCGCAGTATTGATACCCAGGAATTTTAAAGTGCTGCTGTCGAATACATACATGGGCACCGGGCTCTCTTTAAAAACACGCGTGTAATCATTGGCTATCTTCTTACGCTCTATGGCATAGTTGATGGCCTTATCCAGCATTTTCTGGTCGAAATCACCTTTTACCAGGTAGTCTTGTGCGCCGTTTTGTATTGTCTTGATGGCAAATGCGATCTCATCAATACCAGTGAGTACAATGATGGGAGTATAGTTGAACTTATCATGCACCTTATCAAAAGTCTCCGCATAGTCCGAATCTGGAAGGGACAGATCGGTAAGCACAATTTCTATGTCGTGCACATCCTCAAAAGCCATTACTTCAGCCATGTCGGCACATCTGATGATGTCTTCCTTGGCATAGCCAATGCCTTTGAGCAGCTGCGTTATTTCGAGATAAGCAAATGGATCGTCCTCTATCAGTAATAATTTATTCATACCTGTGCCTTCTTCTTCCTGCGGTTATGTGCAGGGAGCACGAAAGTACAAAATAGTCGGTAGTCGTTAGTATTTAGTCGATAGTCGTTTAGTAAGTGGTTCCCGGCTGTAGTCTTTTAATATAAATAATGGGTTTGTAGTGTGAATTTGCTCACTTCATGTAGCTGTAGTATCGTGTATCCACATTTTTTTGCCTTATACCAATTGGGCATCTAAATCATGCGAAGGTATTTCGCAAAAAATCTCTCGCAAACCTGCCTGTTGGCAGACAGGGGCAAAGGCGCCCGCCCGGCCAAGCCCGGTCGGAGGCAGCCCACTTATTTTGTTTTTAAGACCGCCCGCCTGCCTGCCGCCGTGCGAGTGAGGGTTTTTGATGCAAATATTAGTTGGCTAAATGGTTTTTCTCATTTTTAAAATTCCATGCCTGAGCTACCTCATTTGCGTAATGGGTAGACCGCTCAGGGGCATATCTTCATGAGAAACAGAGGTTACTACAAAGCGGTAGCTCCTAACGTAGCAGTCCATATTATATAAAACAACTTGTGGGTACGCGGTAGGATAAGCTATAGGGGAGTGCTGTTTTGCTCACTTTGATGAAAATTTTTCTTGCTCACTATTCTTGCTCACATTGTAGTTGATAATCAGCAAAGTAGCGCAGGTTATCCACAAATTCTTGCTCAAAAGTTGCTCATTTCTTGCTCAAAAGTTGCTCATTTCTTGCTCACTTCTTGCTCACTTCAGAATCGCCGATTTGCCGGATTTTAAGATTTCGCTGAATTAGATAATCCTGATTTTTTTCTTACACGCTCCTGCAATTGCGGGATTAGTCCTGAATAAGGTTTACACTGCTTTTTGGTACTCCTGATTTTGGTTTACAGCAGGTACTAAATGGGCAAACCCTCCTTCGCGGTAGCTATGGCGGGTAAATCGGCCACAAATTTAGGACGGAAAATGGCAGGTGCCAAATAAAGAAATCCACAAATTTGGGCGAAGCAATACAGGGCACCGAGATACCTAGCTATCGCTACGTGTGTAGTCCTGGCGCTACCCTGTTTGTGTATTGTTTATTGTAACGTAGCCCTATACCGCGATCAGCCATTTCTTTCCTCCAGGACGTCATGAGACGGCGCAACAATAGTCTGTAGTCAGTAGTACGTAGTCGTTTATTAAGCGGTTTCCGGCTGTAGTCTTCAAATATAAATAATGGGTTTGTAGTGTGAATTTGCTCACCTCCAGCTAGCTATTTGGCTTGATAATCAGTTATATCTTTGGCAGTTATGGATGGCATGGCCTCAGACCCATGGCGGCCTTGACCGGTGGCTTTCGTTATTATATCTTATTTGCTTTAATTTTCTTATCGCTCCAGTACCAGTTTTACCGATGCTGAACTACCATCATTGCCTATGCAGGTGCATAGATAAGTACCTGTGGTACAAGCAGGGGGCAGCGAGATGTTTGTGGCGCCCTTAATGAGTTTATAGCTGCCGGCTTCGCGGCCGTCTATGGTATATATTGTGAGCTGGCCATCGGTTGCGGCATTAATGGTAAAGTTGTCTGAGGCTGGGTTAGGGTAGATGCTGATGCTGTTTGTGAGCGCCTTTTCAATGCCTTTTACACCAAGGTAGGGGTCGCGCGAAAAGCGGGCAAGAAATGCGTCTCCCAAAGATGTGCCTCCGCCAAACGCGCCCTGTAACGCCCCGGTTGAGGCTATGCCGGATGTGCTTAGGGTGTTTCCTGTAATGTAGATATTCCTTGCAGCATCTATGGCTATGCCATAGGCCTGGTCCACATCACTGCCTCCAAAATAGGTGGCCCATTGTCTTGCTCCCGAGCTATCCAGTTTTGCGATAAAGGCATCGTAAGACCCACCTCCATAAGCTCCCGAGGTGGCGATACCGGAGGAACTTGTTGTCCACCCGGTAATACATACATTGCCTGAATCGTCGGCTGCCAAGGCAAAGGCATTATCATCGGTGCCACCTCCATAGTAAGTGCCCCAGGTCCTTCCGCCTGCATTATTGAATTTGGCCAGGAAGCAATCATAACCACCGCCTAAGATGCCCTGATAGCAGCCGGGTGTGGCCATATTTGTTGTGCTTTTTGTATAGCCGGTAATGTAGACATTGCCTAGGGTGTCTGCCGCAACAGCAGTTGCCTGGTCATCCTGGGTGCCTCCATAAAAGGTACCCCAAAGCCGGGTGCCGGAGGTGTTGAATTTGGCCAGGAATGCATCATATCCGCCAGCATTATTCACGGTCTGGAAAACCCCGGAGGATGCAAGCCCGGTGTCGCTTAATGTTATGCCGGTAATATAAACATTGCCGGAGATGTCTGTGGCTATGCCGTTGCCGAAGTCCTTATCGTTGCCGCCATAATAAGTGGCCCATTCCAGGTCGCCCATGCTGTCATATTTCGCGAGGAAAGCATCTTCTGTGGCCCCAATGCCATCGCCAATAGTGGGTTGCCAGGCAGTTGGAGTTGCAATGCCGCTTGTGCTTCTCGTCTGGCCACCGACAAATACGTTGCCCGCATGGTCTGTTGCAACGGACCATGCAAAGTCGGCATCATTGCCGCCCAGATAGGTGCCCCATTTTAATGTGCCTGAGGTGTTAAATTTTGCGAGAAAAGCATCATAACTACCGCCTCCAAAGCTGTTTTGAAACCCTGCGGCTGTGGCTATGCCTGATGTGCTGTTTGTGAAACCTGTAACGTATGCATTACCTGCGGCATCAACCGCCACTGATGTCATTCCGTCTGCACCGCTTCCGCCAAAGTAGGTAGCCCACAGCCGTGTGCCGACACTGTTGAACTTAACAATAAAGCCATCGTAGCTGCCACCGGCGAATGTGTCCTGATAGGCCCCGGTTGTAACTATGCCTGATGCGCTGGACGTGCTGGAGGCCATATATACATTGCCCGCAGTATCTGTAGCAACTGCTGAACCCTGCTCATCGCCACTGCCGCCATAATAAGTAGCCCATGCAAACTCGGGATCGATTACGAGTGTGCCGGAGTATTTCCCCGTTTCATAGCTCAGTATATTGCCGTCCAGTTTAAAACGGCTGGTTATCTCTTTGCCATCAGCCTGGTATGCGTGAGGGGCATTTTCTGTTATTGTGCCTTGAGGGCAAGAGGATAGCAGTGCGCCGGTTTTATCCAGTTTGAAACCGGAACAACCGCTATACCTGATCTTTATATCGCCAACTTTGCCACCTTTGTTAATCACAAATTCCTGCTCTACGTGAGCGCCATTTATATACATCACCCAGTCTATATGCGGGTAGATATCTTTACAGGTGATGCGCCCATAGGAATGAGCTGTTGCGCCCTTGGACGGCATAGCGGAGGTGAAATAACGCTCATAGTAATCACCTGACTGCGCGGTAACTATTTTAGCATTTTTGTTAGCGCCCACCAATTCTGCATCTATACGGGATGTGGTATACCTGTCATGCTCTGCGGATGAAGGCAGAAGAAAATCAGCATCGTGTGAAGTTCTCTGCGAAACAGATTTACCCGCAGCACTTTTTGTACTGAACTGGTAATGTATGGCTCCGCTGCCAATAAAGATGCTCAGCCCGTGTGCGGCAGGGACCATGAACTGAATATCATTTCCTGGCTTGCCGTATTGATCGTGCAACTGACCTTTGTTTTCAATAAACGATAGCGGCGCGGGCTTTTCGGCATGGGCTACAGGCCCACTATAATCCGGAGGGGTAAATGAATGGGACTGCGCATTATCAGCGCAGAGCAGAGCGAATAAAAAGAGGTAGCTTTTGTTTTTCATAATCACATTTTTAGCAGTTAGTGAATTAGTATTGATTAATATTTGCACCGTTGATTACAACCGGCTATAGCCCCAATGAACTATGGTAAATAGACAATCTTAAAAGTCTGCACTGCATCATTGTTTACTACCCGGAGCAGGTACATGCCGGGCGGAATATTTCCCAGGCTTATTGTTCTGTACAAGCCATGGTCGCCAGGGAATACAGCTTCTGTCTGACCTGTGGCACAGACTATATTTACCTTTGCATTTTCATAGCCTTCGGGCATTGAGATATGTATTGTGCCGTTTGTAATTGCAGGGAATACATTTACTGGCTGGGTGGTGGCCGCATTTGTTATTGCTGTTGTTACGGCAGTATCCGGCTTGTACAATTTCACGATCCAGTAATCCTCAACGCCGTGGTTTCCGGTAACCTGTCCATCAAAGGATGCGGTAGCTCCCGCCACTACGAAACCGCTGTCCGGCGTTTGTATAACAGCGAACGCGGTATCGTAGCCACTTCCGCCAAGGCACTTCTGCCATACAAGCGCTCCCGAGGCGTTAACATCGATAAGCCAGAAATCGGCATCTCCGTGGGACCCGGAGACATCACCATTATTATAAACGGCGAGACCCGCAATCACATAAGTTCCGTCATATGCCTGTATCATACTGATTGCATATTCTGCGCCATTACCACCGTAACAATTTTCCCATTGTATAACGCCTGTGTCATTGATCTTTACAACCCATATATCGGGATTAGTTGTGCCCCCATGAAAGCCGGTAACATCTCCGTCATCAGAATAAGTGCTGGCTGAAAAAACATACCCGCCTCCCGGGGCTGGCAATACAGATGCTGCCTGCTCGTAGCCGCTGCCGCCGTAAGTTTTCTGCCATTGTATAGTGCCGGTGTCATCCAGCTTTATGATCCATGCGTCGCCGTAGCCGCCGTGGAATTCAGTAACATCACCACCATTATACCCTGCCTGTGCACTGATAATGAAACCTCCGCCTGCTGTAGGATAGCCTGTGAGCCCGTAATCGGTGCCAATGGTTCCATATACTTTATCCCATAGCAATACGCCTGCTTTGTCCAGCCGTATTATCCAGACATCATTTGATCCGTGAAGTCCGGTTACATCCCCGTCATTTGCGCCGGCTGATCCGGTTATCAGATAACCGCTGTCGGAAGTATTTATTGACGTGTTAGCAAAGTCATAGCCTGATGAACCCATTACTTTTTGCCACAGGATCGCGCCGGTATCATTTATCTTAATGATCCACGCATCTCCGCCACCGTGGTTGCCGCTCAAATCGCCGTCGTTCGAATAGGTGGTACCCGTGATAATGTAGCCGCCATTTACATCGTTCACTATATAAGCGCCAATGTCGTCCATGGACCCGCCATAGGATCTTTCCCATTGTATCATCCCGGTATCATCGGTCTTTACTACCCAGCAATCCATGCCGCCGTGATTGCCGGTAACCTCTCCGTCTCCGGAACCGGAGTATCCCGCAAATATATAACCGCCATCGCGTGTTCGCTGCACAGAATTGGCGCCATCGACACCGCTGTAGGTATAAAAAGCGCTGCCGCCATAAGTTTTTTGCCAATGTATTGAGGGCTGTGCCATCGCAATATCCCGGCCAAGAAATGATAAGATAAGCAGTGCCGTTTTGGATAATTTTGTCATGGGTTTCATATCAGCCTGGTATTAGAATACCAAATTAGAAAGTTATAGTTCACGATTCATAAGAATGTGATGGAATGAAACCGAATAGTGACGAATTGCAATTTTCCTGTGATGGGATTTAAGAGCACTTGCTACCGCACATCAAGGAGTTTCAAAAGGCCTTCGCGATAGTTACCTGAAACCGGAACTTCCTTGCCATTTATTACAACATTGGAAGCATTTATCTTTTCTATTTTACCAAGATTGACAACAAAGCTGCGGTGAATATGAATGAAACGGGCAGGGTCAAAATTTTCGAGAAAATCATGCATTGTTACCCGCACAATAAATTTCTTTTGAGCGGTATGAACTGTAACATAATTCCCTTCACTTTCCAAGTACAGTATTTCATCAAATACAATCCTATGGAAGTATTCACCTGATTTAGTGAAGAAAAAATATTTAGCGTTCTTATTCTCATTTTCCGCCGGGCCAGTCTTCGCTTTTCGGGTTTTGTTGAAATTGTATAGCGCTATTTCGATCGCTGAAAATAAGCTGTCCCTATTGAACGGCTTAAGCAGGTATGCATCCGGCATCGTCTCTTTGGCTTTTGAAACAGTTGCCGGGTCGCTGTTTGCCGTAAGGTAGATAAAGGGCATATCCAGCTTGCTCCGTATGTACTTGCCGATTTTTATTCCTTCATTTTTGTCATCCAGGTTTATGTCCAGTATCACGAGATCCGGCCCGGTGGTTGTCAGCATTTCAACTGCGTCCGCATAATTATGTACAGGCTCAAAAGCGGTGTATCCAAGCGAAGTCAGTTTTGCCTGGATGTCGTATGCAATGATCACTTCATCTTCAACAATACCTATTTTTATCGCAGTCATGGCAGTGAATTGTTTTGTAAAAATATATCTAAGTTTTGTCTGCAAAAGTTATGATAAATGATCCGTTTGCCCCTTCATTGTATGTTGCCTTTCCCTTTATTTGTTTGGCCAGGCCGGTCACCAGCCTCAGCCCGAGGCTGTTGCTACGGGCTATATCCAGCCCCAGCGGCAGCCCGGGGCCGTTGTCTGAATATTTCAGCCTGTAATGGCTTTGTTGCCCTGTCAGATTTATTCTTATTTGCGGGGTGGCGTTTTTATCAAAAGCGTACTTGTAGGAATTGGTTATTAGCTCATTGAGTATTAAACCAAGTGGAACAGCTACATCGTTGTCGAGGAAAATGCCCGGAATGTCGTTTGTGAAATTGACGCCCGGATCTTTTTTGCCAAGCGCACTGTTCAACTGCATGAACAGCTCGTCTGCAAGTGATGAAATATTTACCTTATCAGGTTTGTCGTCCTGGTAGAGTTTTTGGTGAATAAGTGCAATTGTTCTGAGCCTGTTCTCTCCCTCCGACAAAGCGGCTTTTGCCGCAGGGTCTTTCAGCGTATCCGATTGCAAGCTAAGCAGGCTGCTGATCACCTGTAGGTTATTTTTCACGCGGTGGTGTATTTCTTTCATCAGCATGTCCTTTTGACTGTTAGCCTTTTTCTGCAGGTTATAGTTGCGCGCTACCACCAAAGTTACGGCAGCCAGAAGGCCTATGCCGCCTATAAACAACGTTCTTTCATTTCTTTTTTTAATTTCCAGTACTTTGTTTATCTCCACCTGTTTTTCCCGGAGTTCGGTTTCTCTTTTTACGTCCAGGTTGGCTATTTGTATTTTACTGTCGGCGCTGAATGCAGAGTCTTTTATTGCTAAGGCTTGTTCGTAGTCATCAATTGCAAGCTCGTCTCTGCCCGCCAATTCCTGCGCCCTGGCAAGGCATATATATGCCACAGCAACTCTGTCCATGTTGCCTGCTTTTTTTTCAATTGTGATGGCGCTGTCTGTGTACTTGATGGCGCTCGAAATATATTCAGCATTCTTTGTGTGGGAAGACAGTTGTTCATGATAAGCCATAAGCCTGTAAAATTGCCCCAAATGGCCGTAATCCCTAGCCATACCTACTTGATAATTGATTCGCCTGTCTATCTTTAAAGCGTTAAAAACATAATCGAGCGCCTTCAGGGGGTGGTTCTCAACTTGATAGACGGTGCCGATGTTCATGTATGCAAATGCAAGTCCCCGTTGATTGCCGATGTCTTCATAAAGTGTCCTTGCTTCCTGATAATATTTTAATGCGTCAACATAATTTTCCTGCTGTATATATGCTGTGCCAAGATCCATAAGATTTTTCGCACTCAGGCTTTTGTTATTCAGCTCAATGCATAGTTTCATCGCTTTGAAATGATAATCCATAGATCTTGGAAAATTATGCTGAAGCCTGAAGATGTTACCAATGTTTACATAGTTCTTTGCGATGAGGTATTTATCTTCAAGCTCTTCGGCCGACTTTAATGAGTTGAACGCATATTCGAGCGCTTTTGTGTAGTCGCTCAGACGAAAGTAGATTACTCCAAGATCACAGAGAGACCTTGCTATGCCTGCATTATTGCGCAGGTCCTGGTATATTTTTAATCCCTTGTTCAGGCGATCTGAAGCGCTGTCATACTCCAGATTCTCCGTAAAATTAACCCCCAAAGCATTTAGCGCAGAAGCAATTCCTGGCTTCCAATATAACTTTTCAGCGAGTGCCAGATCTTGTTTTCCATATTTTATACCTTCTTCGGGATCAATATCTTCAAATGCAAATGATATACTGTTCAGGAGTTTCGCTTTTGCTGTATCTTTTTTACGGGTTTGCAGCTCATGCAATAAAGAGTCTATCATTGCCTTGCCGGTTTTTTGGCTGTATAGCGGTTGTGATATCAGCAACATGAAAAAAATGAGCGCATTTTTCATAATCGCTAATGTACAAATATATCTGACTGGTGGCTTTTTTTGGATATAGCCGTTTGGGCTGGTACAATCAATATTTTTATAAAGGCAGGATGGGATTAGAGCACTCCTATTTGCGCTCGTCCGCAACTGCCAGCCGCTGTATTAGCGATGCAACGATAAGCCCCACCAGCCCGCCGGTAATAACCATATCTATAGCGAGTACGATGGAGAGCTCGTAGGTGTTGAAGGTGAGGGCCATGAAGATGGTGGCGATGGCTACAATGGAGACGAGGATCCAGTATTTAAGCTTGTCGGTGATGGTGGTTTCGCGGGCGCTGATGGCGAATATCATTTTTTCGGTTTGTTGTTCTTCTTCGGGCTGCGTGGCGGGCATTTTGAGTATGTACCAGGTGATGATAATGATGCCAAGCAGGGAGTCGGCGTCCTGTAGTATCTTGAAGACCTGCACATGGCCTATGTAGATAGGTGAGTCAACTGCATCGGGGTTGAGGAGGTTGAGGTGGGTGAATGCATCCCACACCAGGTGCAGGAAGATACCCAGAAGCATAGAAGTGATGAACGCGACGAGGTGTTTGAGTATATAGGTGTTCCATTTGAGGCCTATGAAGCGGGTGAATTTGTTCTTAGGGAAATCGGGTAGGTTAAGTATAAGCGGGTCGCGGACGATGTTGTGAAAAATGAAGGCGACTAAAATGCCCAGCGGCAGATCGAACCAGAACATGCCTGGCCAGGTGTGGCCATATATCTTGTGCTCATTGAGCCGGATAAAGGATTCAAAATCGGGCACGATGCTGCCCACCACGAGGGCTGTGGCTGAAAATATTTTTCTCCTTTTGTGGAGAAAGGGTATGATGATAGCGGGGTGGGAGAAAGTGAATGGCATTAATTAATAGATATTTTTCCGGAACCCGCTATTAGTCTCGCAACTATGAAATAAATTTGAGCGTTATTACTTTTACTGCGCAAAAGTATTGATTATTGCTTTTTCGGACAATGTTTTTACCGTCCGGGCAGTATTCTGTGCGGAGTTTCTTTTTCTTTTATATATTTATACGAAAACTGAGAAGACAATTAATATTCTGATGGAGAAAATAACCCCCGCTCTTGAGAAGATAGTGATCATAGAAGATGATATAGCTATCAAGATGTTGCTCAGTACCGTTTTGGAATATAATTTTGAGGTCCACTCTTTTGAGAACGGGCTGGAGGCTCTTGCCTATTTGCAGGCGGGTAATATGCCGGTCATTATCATCTCTGACCTGAACACGCCGGAGCTGAACGGGTATGACCTGCTGGTGCAGCTAAAGGACAGCAGTTTTTTTAGCGCTATCCCGGTGCTGATACTGAGCGGTGAGGAAAGTTCTGAGACGCGTATCAAATGCCTGGAGGCCGGAGCCGATGACTACTTGTTGAAACCGTTTAATCCGCGTGAGCTGGAAGCTAGGATCAGCGTTATTCTGAAACGCTATGGCAAATCACCAATAACCAAGCAGTACTAAACGATCTATGCCGGATATTAATGCAGGTATCATAGCGCTTCTGAACGGCAGCATAGCCACTAACGAATTGTTTCAGCAATGCGACCTCGGCAATAATAAAGTTGTGCTGTTCAATAGTTTCAACGAACTGGCCAGGGATCACGAAAGACTGCACCTGAATATAGTGGCCATTATTTCAGAGAGCGAAGTAATGGAACCTACGGGCCTCAGCCTCTTTGATCAGATAAAGAAAAAGAAACTGGACACAATTCCTTTCTTCCTGTTGCCAGGCAAGCTGGATGGCAGCCTCGCCGCACTTTGCCTGCAGGCGGGCGTTGCCGAAGTCTTTGTACAGCCGCTCAGACGCGACCGGCTGGAAAGCAGGATCAACTTCATTGTAAAGCATTGGGCGCAACTACAGCAACAGGCGGACCGAAAGGTAGTGACACAGTACAAGACGCCATTTCTTAAAAGGTCGTTTGATGTAATATTCTCCAGCTGCGCGCTGCTGGCGCTCTCACCTGTGTTGTTGGTGGTGATGCTGTGTATGAAGCTGGAGTCGAGAGGGGCGGTGTTTTATTATTCGCTGCGGGTGGGTACCGGGTACCGGATATTTAAGTTTTATAAGTTCCGCTCGATGTATGTGAACGCCGACAAGCGGCTGAAAGAACTGCAGCACCTGAACCAATACAATAATGAAAAGGTGACGGAAGAACTGCCGGGTATGGAGCTATGTGCAGAATGTAAGGCCGTGGGTAAAAAATGCAGAAACCAGCTTCATGCAGATGAGAATATCTGGTGCGAGAAGCAATACCTGACATCGCGGAAACAACAGAGCGGTTCGGCGTTCTTTAAGCTGAAGAATGACCCGCGCATTACGAAGGTTGGGGCGTTCATACGCAATACAAGTATAGATGAGCTGCCGCAACTGTGGAATGTGCTGAAGGGCGATATGAGCATAGTGGGCAACCGGCCGCTACCGCTGTATGAAGCAGAGAAACTGACTGCCGATAAATATGCGCTGCGCTTCCTGGCGCCTGCAGGCATCACTGGCCTGTGGCAGGTGGAGAAGCGGGGCAAGGGCGAAATGAGCGAAGAAGAACGCCTGATGCTGGACAATGTATATGCAGAGAAGCATAGCTTCTGGTATGATATAAAGCTGATACTGAAAACCATTCCTGCACTGTTTCAAAAAGAGAATGTGTAGATGAGACCGATAGGGATACCCGCATACATAAGGCAACTCATGGACCCGGTAAACACTGATGCCATGCGTACTGTCTTTATCATGGAGCACTACCAAAAATTACTTAAAGGCAAGCCAGAAGTGTCTGTGGTGATACCTGCCTATAATGAGGAGAAGGATATTCTAAGAACCTTGCACTCGCTGAGCGCTAATGTTACCGGTCGTTCGGTAGAGATAGTAGTGGTGAATAATAATTCAAAGGATAACACAGAAGCGCTGGTGAGGGCCGCTGGTGTAACCTGCGTGAATGAAACTATACAGGGTATAACCGCTGCAAGAAATGCCGGTCTGGCAGCAGCTACAGGGAAGTATGTGCTCAATGCAGATGCAGACACCTTGTATCCCAAAGACTGGATAGAGCAGATGGTTGCTCCGCTGGCGAATAATGAGGGTGTGTCTATTACCTATGGCCGGTTTTCGTTTATTCCTACTGGTGTTACCTCCAGGTTTACTTATTTTTTCTACGAATATACGGCAGATGTGATCAGGCGGGTGAACCGTTCCTTCAGGGAAGAGGCGGTGAATGTGTATGGGTTCAATTCGTGCTACCGCCGTGAACAGGGTCTGCAGGTGGAGGGCTACAACCACCCCAAGGGCGCTAATGAAGACGGCTGGCTGGCGCTAAAACTAAGAGAGAAGGGATTTGGTAAGCTGCACTATGTGACCAATATAAAAGCCCTCGTCTGGACCACCGACCGCCGTATACAACTGGACGGCGGGCTGGTGAAGGGCATCATCAAGCGGGTAAAGCGGGTGGTGTTTGGGAAGGCTGAGGCGCATGAGGGCCTGTGAGGAACTCACCCCGGCCCTCTCCGAAGGAGAGGGTGAGGTGGAATGAGTTATGTGCTCAGGTTCCCTAAGTTATCATTTGCGTTTTGATTTTTCCCAGGTGGCGCTTTGCTGCTTCATGAAGTAGCGTTTTATACCGGCGATCACGGCATAGTTCATCATACAGAAGTAGTAGGGTATGAAGAACGCCTTTATTTTCATTTGCCGTTTCTCCAACAACCAGCCCAGCAATGAGGCTATGTAAAACAGGGCCTGTAGCGCAAAGAGCGCTTTGTAAAAGTTGCCGGGGCACCAAAAAGCGATGATGGCATTTAATACTAAGGCGAGGATCATCAAGAAGGGCGTGATCGTCCAGCGGAGGACGCGGTGGCTGATGTACTGGAAGCAGAGTACGAAATTGCTGAATGGGTTTAGCAGTCCCTTCAGCCGGACGATAGACTGTATGCCGCCTGCGGCGATGCGTATCTTTCTTTTCAGTTCTTCCTGTATGTTCTCTGAGCCGGTTTCGGTGGCGTATGCGGCGGGTTCGTAGATGATGCGGTAGCCCTTCTGAGCTATCAGCAGGGAGATCATGAAGTCGTCAAGGATAGTATCGGGTGGCACTGGCACGAAGAGTGACTTGCGTACGCTGAAAAGTTCTCCGGCTGCACCTACTACAGAATACAATTCCGAGTCCCAGGTTTTGAGTTTTGATTCGTACTTCCAGTAAAAACCTTCGCCGGCTGTGGCATCTGATACATCCTCTATATGCACTCTTTTCTCACCAGATACTGCGCCCACCTTGGCATCGTGGTAATGGCGGCAGATGTTGAGCAGGGCATCTTTGTTGAGCATGGTATTGGCATCTGTGAAGATGACGATCTCGGTGCCCACTTCGTGCATGGCGCGGTCTATGGCTGCTATTTTGCCGTTGCGTTCGGGGCGATGCATCAGTTTTATCTGCGGGTATTTGCTGATGATATCTGGCGTGCTGTCTGTAGAGCCGTCGGTTACAAACAGGTAGTTGATCTTATCGGCAGGGTAGGAGAGTGATAGTGAGTTTCCTATTTTTTCGGCGATGCAATTTTCTTCGTTGTATGCCGAAACGATGAGTGTTGCCGTAGGCCAGTTTCCCGCATTGTCGGGGGGCAGCCTCTTGCCTTTTATCAACTGGCGCAGCTTTACGAGACCATATAGCACAATGCCGTAACCGAAGAAGGTGTAAAAAACAAGAAACAGGCAGATCCAAAGGGTAATGACCATATTTAGTCTTACTGGGGTTTATTTTTTTTCGACAGATCCCATCCCAGGCGGGTGCTGTAGATTGTGTTGGTCATGTTCCAGATAATAGCCTTGAAAAGGACTGCAATGAATTTCCATTGCCTGTCGCGGATGTAGTGTAGTGTGTTGCGCGGCGCCACCAAGAACAGGAAGTAAGGCCAGAATGCCATCCTGACCTTTAATGAGCAGTTGCGGCGCACGAACAGTATCCGGTTCCTGTTCATAAAGTATTCTTTCATGGCACTTTTGGCGCCCACGGATATCGACTCTTTGTGATAAATAACAGCCTGCATATTTACCCATACCGTGAAGCCGGCTTTCCTTATTTGTTCACACCAGTCCATCTCTTCGTAGTAGAGGAAATAAACATCAGGCAGCGGGCCGGCTGCTTTGATTGCTTCTTTTGTTATCATCATGGCTGCACCATGCGCATAGCCGGTTTCGCCGGTGAGGTTATCATATTGGCCGTTATCTTTTTCGAACTCGCCTACGCAGGTATTGCTTGCTGTGTAGTAGTTCATTTTGGTGTACCCGGCATACTGCAATATATCCGGCCGGTCGAAGTACCGGATCTTTGGGGATACAATGCCTACTTCGGGATTTGAATCAAGAGTTTCTACCAGCTTATCGATCAATTCTTCGGTAAATTCGGTGTCGTTGTTAACCAGGAAGATATAGTCGCCAATGGCCTCGCGAATGCCAAGATTGTTGCCGCCGGCAAAGCCGAGATTGGTCTCCGAGCGAATGAAATTAACTGCGGGGTATTTTATTTTCCAGGGGTGCAGCGGGTCAACAGTACTTCCGTTATCAACAACAATTATCTCCATAGAGAAATACGTGTTGGTGTTAAATATAGATTCCAGCAGGGCTTCGGTAGCCGCAGGCTGGTTATAATTAACGGTAATAACGGAAACTTTTTTCATCGTAAAAATTCGTGGGGCATTTAAGGCCCTGCGAAGATAGAAAATCAGATGTGTTTGTCAAGGTAATCCAAAATTTCCGAATCTGCCAATGAACTGAATTTACGCGCAAATAATTTATCTGAACTGATCAATTTGCCCGCATCGTTCATGGTGAGCACTTTTGGGCTGGCGCCTCCCGCAGACCAGTCGGTGTAAACGAGATTATCATTTACCATGGCGTTTTTATGCGGTGAGTTGTACAGGATAGTCTGGAAGATCATCTCGTCTGGCGCCCAGCTGTGTTTAAAGAAGCTTACCAGGACAGGGTTTTGCAGCAGGTAGTCAATAATATAGGCTGCACAAGTTGGGGTGATGGTAAACCACTGCGACCTACCGAATGGGTTTAAACCGAGCGGCATTTTTCGTTTAGGTAGCAACGCATTTACGGCTTTCAGCACGAAATATTTTCCCGGAAAGTCACTGTCGGGAAGGTGATAGTCTGTGATCCGGGCTATTGCTTCCGGCCACTCATTTTCAACAGATAATGAATGCATAAAATTCTGCTCCTTTCTTTCGGCAAAGAACTTATGTATTTCTGATGTGCTTTTCAGTGGGTAATCCTGCCCGCTTAGCAGGTTAATGTGGCTGTATTCCTTGCCTGATGCGAGTATTTCAGTGAGGCCGTTCAGAGTGGCCTGAACTATTGTATAGCCGGCCCAATTGACCTTTACTCTTTTATTAATGAAGTAGATATTCTCTATGTTCCTTAGTCTTAGAAATGGAGCAATGTCTGTTTTGAGATCCACATGAACGTAGATATCGGCCCCTTCGCAAGCCAAACGGGATATGAGCCGTTCACATTGAGCGGGATTGGCATGAGTTAGTAGCAGGTGGGCCAACCTCATAACTTGCTGTCGTTTATCATGGTATTGTTGGCGGTAAAGTTAATATATTTTTCGAGCCATTAAACCCTGTTGCCAAAAATCAATCTCATGTCCTTGGCTTATAAATAAAGTCTAAATTAGCGTCCCGAATGTACAGAGTATTGCTCATTTCCCTGGTAAACTGGGATTCACTTATTGAGGTTCCGGCGATGCTTAGTGATGGCGGTTGCACTGTTGATATAATGGCAGGGAAGGGGTCGTGGGTGTTGCAGAACAAACGTTTTGAGAAGTGGATACCTGCTAGTGAAGAGCCGGACGCTTTTCTAAAAGAATTACTTGCATATATAGATAGCCATGGGCATGAGTATAAATGGCTTATACCTGCAGATGACATCATTGTCAGGGTGCTCAATGCCCACATCCTGTCTCCGGAGCTTTTTAACAAGATAATGCCTCTTACGAAGATAGAAAACCGGGCGCTTTTAGGGTCGAAAGCAGGCTTGTCGGACCTATGCATCAAGTATGACCTTAAGACGCCGCGTTACCTTGTTTACAATAACTCGCTCACACCCGCCGACATTGGTAAGTATGTCGGGTATCCCATGCTTGTGAAACTTGATAAGAGTGAGGGCGGGTATGGTGTTTATATGTGCCATGATGAGCGCGCCCTAACCGAGCAATTAGGCAAAATTACCAATAAGGACCAACTCGTATTTCAGCAATTCATCAAAGGATATGATGCAAATACTGATGCGCTTTATAAAAACGGTGAACTCATTGTATATAGCTATTCCCGCACATTGACCGTAATGCGGGAGTTTGGAGTTTCCACGCAACGGATGTTTTACCAGAATGAGGATGCAGAGCAGGAGCTGATAAAAATGGGGCGGACACTCGGCCTGAGTGGTTTTGCCAATATCACCTTCATGTTTGATGAAAAAGACGGCCAGCACTACCTGATAGAAATAGATATGCGCCCGAATGCGTGGATGTACTATGGTAAATTCAGAGGAAATGATTTTTCAGATGCGATAAGAAGAGTTATTAACAGCGATCTGTCACTGAAAAAGCCGGACAAAAGGTATGCCAATAAACGAATAAAGATCAGCTTGTATAAAAAGGATGTTTACCGTTGTCTTGTGGAGAAAGATATAAAAGGTCTTTTGGGGTGGATGTCTAATACTGGTGCAAAGTGGCGATATATTCCATTACACGATAAGAAGGTATTTTCGTCATGTACGGGATTCCTGTTCAGGACGTTTGGCGAATTGGCCGGGAAGAAGGTCAGGAAGGTATTTAGCAGATAAAAGACTTTTTTCTTTTCAGTATTGAAGAAGTTGCCAGATGCTATTATCTGGCAATAAAATAATTCAGGCCAATTTCTTATTAACTTCGCCAGTCTTCCTTCCATTTTTTAAACTGCGCCGGGCTGATCCAATAGCGGGCAAAATTCCCGTCATGCAAGTTCATTAGCTCGGTTTCTACGGCCTCAATAAATTTATGCTGGTCGTTTTTTGGGACTTGTTTTGCCGCTTCTTTTATTTTTATGGCAGCTTCTTTTCGTGGGGTTGCGGCAGAAACAAGCTCTGCCATAAGCGCCCGAATTGGTTCGCGATATTTCAGGCGAAATGGGTCTGGCTCACCAAGAGATTGACGGATAACTGCGTAGCGTGCTGCAGACCGTTCGTAGGCCCAAAGGAATACGTCCTTCAAAAGAGTCGTATTATTGAGTTCATAGACGCCTTTAATTCCCTGCACGTACAGATCGTTGGGTACATCAACAAATGACAATGGCGCCAGGTTGTGACGATTCAGGGGAATATTGGCAGCAAGGCGGGAAACACGCTTGTTTACATCATCGAAAGGTTGCAGATAGGGCAGATGTACCATGATGAAAAACGCCTGTTCAAATGGATTTTTGATTTGACCGGCTTTTGCGAGCATCAACTCAAATAGCTCTTCAATCAATTGGGGTATGGCCAGAGGAATATATGTGGATTCGCCAATCCGAACTTCAATAGAACGCAATCGCCCTGCAGCTGCAGGGTTTGGCAGCAGGTTATTTGATAAGAGTGCATGAAGGTTTAGTATCGTATATCGGTTGAATCCGATGTCTGTTACGTCCCGCACAAGAAATTCAATAGCATCTTTGTGATTAAGGATCATCTGCGCTTCAGCGGCTGATTTGCTATCCGAAGTTTCGCCGAACGAGATCAGGCGTTCGGTATCAAGCAAAGAATATGTATTGCCTTCCATTCGGCTGGAGTTCCAGGAAAGATCTATAAGCAACCTGTTCATGATTTCTTTGGCATAGGTTCCGGCTGGCTGGTCGGTTTTGGTGGTTTCCCCGATCTCTGCCAGCTTCATCATTTCGCTCACCTCCAGGTAGCTGTCCTTATTCGGGCGGTATTGTTCCAGGAATTTGCGGTTGTATCCTGCCGGCTGGCGATGCTGTATTGGCTGTAAAACTGTGGAAAGTATTTTTCTACCCTCCTTTGAGAGGGGTATTAATTCCGTTTTTGGTTGAGATTCATTTTTGTCTGCTGCGTCCGGATTAGCAAACTTATAAAGTGTTGAGCGCGTACTTCCTACGATGGTCACAGCCCCCAATTCGTGCAATTTTTTCAACCGTCTCTGTAGTGTGCGTAATCCTATTTCAAGACCTGCGGCCTCATTAATTTCTTCAATAGAAGCGCCCTTAGTGAACTGTTTCACTGCATTTTTAATTGCTTCCAGCTCCTGGTAGGTCTTTTTATTACTGTTTTTCATTTGCCCATTGCAATTTACGCGACAAATTTACGACAAAAAAATTATTTTATTTGTCGTAATTGTGGAATACAGCCTGTTGTTTTAGGATTACGACAAGTAATTGTCGTAATAAGCTTGATTTTGTCGTAAAGTAGATAGGTAGACCTTGGTGGAAATCAACTTTCGTTCTCCGATCGCGGCGAGCATCTAAAAAATGAGGTTCATCAGAGCCGAAATCATAGTTGCTTATTGTTGCCTGCCGATGGCTTCCTGCCATTCATACAATCCATCATCATCAAAAACATTGCCCCGCAGAAATCTTTCCAGGAATTCGTATAATGAGCGCGTTAGTATAGTTTCTTTTTCGCCAACGGGGTTGGCAATTTCATATGTGCCATTACATTTTTTTCTCAAAAACCACATATCCGAGTAGATCGGTAGTGTCCCAGTTTGAAACTGAGACACTACCCCCTTTTTTATTACCTTTAGCTTTATGAAAAAATACTTGATACTTCTTTTATTTAATGTAGTAGGGTTAATAATTGTATTTTTTATGATTATTAGAAATGGAGACGGAGGCAATAGCGACCCAGCCGCAGCATTTATTGGCATGCCCTTGCTCGGTATTATTTCATTTGTGTGGCTTATTATTATTTCTGTTATTTACAGGAAAACTATTTTTCAAAACAAATGGAGTATGTTACCCGCCATAATTGTTCTTATTATTAATGTGCAAGAATTGCGGATTTTGTATTACCTGCTACGAAGTAAATACCGATAATTTCAAACTGAGACACTACCAGTAGATCATGTATTCTGAAAAATAAAACCAATTTTTGCCGTAATTGTTTGTGTGGGAAAGGATGTCTTCGAGCGGACTAAAATTGAATATGTCTTCATTGCATTCAAAACCGTTGCAAATAGAGTAGAATTCAATAAAATCCTGCGGTAAATTAACCCCAATTGCCGCCTCAAAATGGTGTATGTCGTCAACTGAAGCGGGAGGATGGACTGTGATTCCCTGTTCTTTATGCTTAAAGGCTATTGCAGACACTAATTCTTTCATTGTCATACGAAAGATGTTCGGTTGGCTAAAAGAAAGAGCGAAGAACGTTATCGCTCTTCGCTCTCTATACTTCACTCTTCTTCTGTTATACCGTCATTATCTCCTTATCCTTATCCTTGCAATGCTGGTCAACAAGAGCTATGAACTTGTCTGTGATTCCCTGGATGCGGGTTTCGCCGTCTTTGGCTATGTCTTCGCTGAGGCCGTCTTTCTGTAGTTTTTTTACTTGTTCTATACAGTCGCGGCGTATGCTGCGCACGGCCACTTTGGCTTGCTCACCCTCGCCCAGCACGCGTTTTACCAGTTCTTTGCGACGCTCTTCTGTGAGGGGCGGCAGGAACAGGCGTATGAAATTGCCATCGTTCTGCGGGTTCAGGCCTATGTTAGATGCAATGATTGCTTTTTCAATGGGGTGCAGCATGCTCTTTTCCCAGGGCTGAATAGAGAGGGTACGCGCATCGGCTACCATCACATTGGCTACCTGGCTTAGCGGGGTAGGGTTGCCATAGTAGTCTACATATATGCCGTCCACTATCTGCGGAGTTGCTTTGCCGGCGCGTATTTTGCTGATCTCGACCTCAAGATGGCCTATAGCTTTCTTCATTTGTACGGATACGTCATCAATTACCGTTTCTAATGCTTCGCTCATGGTTAATAATTCAGAATTTGAAAATCAAAAGTAATAAAAAACCCCATCCGCATAAAGCCAACGTATAAATTTAGATTTTTCAAAAGTTCTGGATTAGTAATTTTGATGTGGCTATTTTATTTTATTAGTCTCGCTCAAGGTGTTTTACCGTAAATTTGCATAAATACCTTGGTATGGAAACAATGACAAGCGCTCCGGTGAAGCTGAGCCCCAATGCAATAGCGGAGCTGAAACGAC
The DNA here is from genome assembly GCA_903881585.1 of uncultured Bacteroidota bacterium. Lineage (GTDB taxonomy): Bacteria > Bacteroidota > Bacteroidia > Chitinophagales > Chitinophagaceae > Nemorincola. The sequence continues at coordinate 24,400 of CAIRTW010000211.1, forward strand.
TAATGGATGAACCCGGCTTTGATGCTACGCAGCAGCTGCGTATAGGAGTGAAAGGGGGCGGCTGCTCCGGGCTGAGCTATGTGCTGGGTTTTGATAAGCCGGAAGCCGACGATGAGGTGTATGAAATAGAGGGTATCCCGGTAGTAATGAAAAATGCCCATGGTATATACCTCTTTGGCATGGAAGTGGACTATTCCGATGGGCTGAATGCTAGGGGTTTTGTATTTAAGAACCCTAATGCAAGCAGCTCCTGTGGCTGTGGCAGCTCGTTTGCGGTCTGATTTAGTCGTAAGTCGTAAGGCATAAGTTGCGTGCCGATTTACTAAATTACTCTCTACTCTTTACCATTATGCAATTCACGTCATTTACATTAGAAGAAGCTGAAGAGATCCGTGAAGATTTTGAGGATCTTGGGGATACCGAGTTTAAAATTGGGAGTTCGCCGCTGATGTTTATAGATGCGGTTCTGATATCGCCATTTGGCGAGGCGGATAAAAATAGCTTTGCGGAGCGTTATTATGCTACCAAAGACTGCAACGGCTTGCTAAGTTCGTATTCGGGTAATGTATACGATGTAATGCTCATTACGTGTGAGGCCAATGATGAAGCAAATTACTCTTTCATATGCATCAGGGAGTTTGCCGAGCTAAGAGGTATAAAATATGAGTTTCCGGTAAAAGAAGAATAAAAAAGGGCGAAATAGATTTCGTCCTTTTTCTTAACCAAAATTTAATCAATTGGTAATAGCTCGAGAAGAATGTCGGCATTTAAATAGCTGCAATCTTTTTGGCTGTTAATATCATGCACCAGTTTTTTTAGCTTTGCAGCCCGTGCATTTTCCGCAGTGCTTCTCAGCATCTGGCCTACCTCTGTAGTAAATTGTCGCTTGTTCTCAAGGCTCAGCTCATCATAGATCCTGCAAGCCTCATTGTCCATTTCAAGTGTTATCGTTTTCATGGTATTTGATTTAGGTGTGGTAAAAATAGGGTATTTTTTCATTCAATAGCACATTATTAACGAATTTATTTCAATTGATTGACTATCAATTTATTGTGATAATTTAAGCCAGATAAAACGCAATTATTTTTGTAAACCGTTGGTTATCAATTAACACCGAGAGGAAGTGGGTTATGTGCTTTTTTGCTATTGCTTTTTATAATTATGCGTTTGTTTTGCTCTATATTTTCAGCTTTTTAGACCATCGTCTGCGGCTTTTCCAACGCCCGTTATTCCAGGATAAATGCCTTTAAAGAGGAATTCTGCACAAAGCATAGATGCTAAAAACACAGTACCTACTACAGGGGTTATTTCAACAACGTTCCTTAACTTCGCACTCCATTTTAAAGTACCATGTTTGATAATCTGAGTGAGCGGCTCGATGCCGCGTTTAAGCAACTGAAAGGTGAAGGCCGTATTAATGAGATAAACGTAGCGGCAACCGTGAAGGATATTCGCCGTGCGCTGGTGGATGCGGATGTGAATTATAAAATAGCCAAGGAACTCACCGACCGGGTGAAGGAAAAGGCGATGGGCGAGAAGGTACTTACGGCAGTCAGCCCCGGCCAGCTGATGGTGAAAATAGTGAAGGATGAGCTGGCAGAGCTCATGGGTGGAAAGGAAGAAGAACTAAACCTCACCGGCAAGCCTACGGTAATATTGATTACTGGCCTGCAGGGTTCGGGTAAGACTACTTTTTCTGGTAAGCTGGCTAATTTCCTGAAGAGCAAGAAGGGGCGCCAGCCATTGCTTGTGGCGGCAGATATATACCGCCCCGCCGCGATGGAGCAACTGCGTGTGCTGGGCGAGCAAATAAAGGTACCAGTATTCCTGGAGCTGGAAAATAAAAGTGCCGTATCGATAGCGCAGAACGCGATAGCCTACGCAAAGCAGAATGGCAATAATATAGTGATCATAGATACTGCTGGCCGCCTGGCAATAGACGAGGCGATGATGCAGGAGGTGGCCGATATACGCGCTGCGGTGAACCCACAGGAAATACTGTTTGTGGTGGACTCCATGACGGGGCAGGATGCAGTAAACACTGCGAAGGCCTTCAATGACCGGCTGGATTTTACCGGAGTGGTACTTACCAAGCTGGACGGTGATACCAGAGGTGGTGCGGCATTGTCTATCAGATATACTGTTGACAAGCCCATCAAGTTTGTGAGCATGGGCGAGAAGCTGGACGCACTGGACATTTTCTACCCAGAGCGTATGGCACAGCGTATCCTGGGCATGGGTGATATAACCACACTTGTGGAGCGCGCCCAGGCACAGTTTGACGAGGTGCAGGCCAAAAAACTGGAGAAGAAAATAAGGGCTAATAAATTTGACTTTGAAGATTTTAAGGAGCAGCTGGGACAGATAAAGAAGATGGGTAACATAAAAGACCTGCTGGCCATGATACCTGGTGTAGGCAAAGCGATAAAGGAGATAGATATATCCGATGATGCTTTTAAGGGTATCGAGGCAATGATCAATTCAATGACACCGTTTGAGCGCACCAACCCTGATGTGATAGACGGCAGCCGCCGCAAGCGTATAGCCAAGGGCAGCGGCAAGGATATAAACGAGGTAAATGCCTTCATGAAGCAGTTTGACCAGATGAAGCAGATGATGTCTCATATGAACAAAATGAAGGGTGGTGGTATGGGTATGCCAGGCATGATGCCGGGACGCAGGTAGTGTTAGTTTTTCCCGTTAAGGTGTAAAAAGGGTCTCTCGCATAGGCGCAAACCTGCCTGCCGGCAGGGGCGCAGTTCACTGATTGTGTGTTTAAGGCCGCCAAGTGCGGGTATATTTACCGAGGCCGTGAATTGATAGCTGCATAAATTTCTTTCACACTGTTTTCCCAGGTGTGAGATGATGCGAATGTTTTCCTGTTTTCGCGGAGCGCGGGGGAATCTTCTGCTAGCGCTTTTTCTATAAGTATTGGATATTCTTCTTTTGATGCTGCGAGATAGGTGTGGGCGGCAAAGATGCTCATAGCTTCGGTAGTCGTGGCTACCACGGGCTTCCCCATGGCAAGGTACTCATCTATTTTTCTGGGATAGTTACCTATGGTTACCTGGTTCACGATCTGTGGGTTCAGGCATACATCGAATGCATTGATGTATGCCGGTAATTCAGAAGGTTGTTTGGAGCCAAGGAAATGAATATTCTTTATCCCGTGCAGGCTACTCTTTTTAAATGCTTCATCTTCGGGGCCTACCAGTACTATACTCCATTCAGGTTTTTGCGTGGCAAGATATGCCAGCAGTTCAATGTCCAGCCGTATGCTTTGCAATGCACCTACATAACCGATAATCGGTTTTGATATGCCGGAGATGTCGCGCGGCGCTTCGTTGCTGGCAAGATTGGTGAACATATCCAGCTCGCAACCCTGGCCTACGTAATAAGAATCTGGGTTGTATTTTTTGCAATAGTTGGCGAGATAGGTGGAGTTGGCCATGCAGATGTCGCTTTTGGCAATCAGCTTTGGTTCTAGTATTTCACCATGGTATTTCCAGTAGTCCACGGCTAGCATATAGTCGCGGGAATAGTAAATGCTAACGGTAGGGTGCAGTAGTTCTTTCAGGTAAAACGACCGGAACATATCATTATCATTGAAGAGGATAATGTCTTTGAAACCTAGGGTAGCCATGGCTTTACTGATAGCGTTTGCAAAGCGGCGGTTATTGATCTTGTTTAGAGCATTGAACAGCGCATGACTTTTTATCCATGTTATTGATTCAATGAGGCGGTCGGGGTAGAGGTTCCAGAGATTGGTGCTTATTGACTCCAGGCCATTTACTTTTCCGTTGATCACCGCCGCGCGTTTTTGAACTTTCTGATCACCTTTATTCCGCATTAATGTGATCCGGTCGAGTGGGGAGTTAACATACAAAACACGATTGTTCTTGCTGAATTCCTGTGCAATGTTTTTGCAGTTGCTGCCTATTTCCGTATCCCAGGGCTGCTGGCCCACGATCACAAAATCCCGGCCCTGAACGAGTTTATTTTGCGTCATCAGGAAGTCCTTTTTGTTGGTTATCAAGCCGCTTTGTAATGCCGATCAGTGCGAGCACCAGGTAGAAATAAACATTGGATGGATACTGTACCAGTGCCTCCTGCGGGAAGTTGGCGATATGAAATGCGAAGACGATCAGTATCATAGCAAAGCACCACGAACGCAGTTCGGGATCTTTGATAGTGTAGTAGTTGTTGATGCCTGTTTTGAGCACGATAAACATGAGCGTACACAGCAGGAACAGTCCGATCCAGCCCATCTCCACAGCTACGCGCACATAGCCGCTATCGGGCGGGAAGTTTGCCAGCATAGTGCCGGGAGAGAATTTTTGGCCCCAGGTACCTGTTGAGCCCAGGCCACCGCCCATGGGGTGCGACAAGATGAACGGCTGTATCCTTTTCTGGTTTATTTTCCTCACTTTATAAGAGGCGTCGTCTGATGGCTTAAATGCGCTCTGGAAACGGTACAGGGTTCCGTTGTTGGTAGGGATAACAATGAGTATGGTCATGATGGCAGCAGCAACAAGGCCTATGACGAGTATTTTCTTTGAAAATTTCAGGATGGCATACAATATCATTGCTGCAGGCACTAATACAAACGCACCACGTGTGCCGGAATACAGCATAGCGCTGAGGTAAAAGCAGATAAGGCAGAACAAGATGATCTTTTTCTTCTTTGAAATGGGGCCGGTCATTAGCCCTACGCATAGCAGGCTGGATACCGCCATCGTATAAGCAAATACTACCGGGTCGGAGAAGATAGAGAACTTACGCCATACACCACCAATGAAGAGCAGCAACTGGATGTTAGGGTCGGAATGCAGGTAGGCTTCCTCGAATGGGAAAAAGCCAAAGTACTGCTGCTTGGTAGCATAAGCCGCACCCAGAAATGCGAGCGCCAGCCAAAGTTTAAAAATGAAGCGGATAAATTCTTTTGTGCGGATATTATACAGGAAAACAAAGTACATCACCATTACCAGCGCTACTGTTCTTACCGTATAAGCCCAGGCGGTGACGGAGGCAGCACTGGGGTTGACCATCTCCAGCAGGTTATAAAGTATCCAGACGACGATGATGGCTGTAAGCGGGCCTTTGAATATGGTCCAGTCCCTTTTCTTTTTTTGCTGAATAAATAAATTAAGGACGAGCAATACCTCCATGCCATCCATGAGTGTGCCCAGTGGGAAGTGAATAACGTCCAGCCGGAGTATCCACATGATGAGGTATGCCATAGTGAGCACAATGGTCATGCCCACCTTGGGATATACCACCAGGCAATAAAGGATAGGAACCGCAATGACTAGTGCCAAAACCGCAGCGCTCACTATGATACCCGCCTTGGCTGTCGCCACAGCAATGAATACAGATATCGCCAGTATTAACAAATAACCGAGCGGGGTATTCATTTTCTTTATTAAAAAAAAGTCGCGCAAGCGGCTGCGAAACGAGGGCCTCGCAGTTTCCATTTGTACAACCGGTAGCAACTGTGTTTTGCCCATTATAAAAACAGCAACTTAATAAAGAAGAAAAATACACCTACAAAAGCTACGACCAGCGCTACGATGCGCGTGACCGCATCTATCTTCTTCTGTTTCAACAACAGTTTTTCGGCAGCCTGTTCTTTTTTTCGGTATGGAAAACTGTAGCTCATTTTTTTATTTCATTTATAGTTTTGTCACTGAAATGATTTGTAGCGACGGATAATTTATTTGCATTCCTGCTGCGCATTAATGAAAGCACCTGGTAAAATATGAACACCGGGATACTTATAAGGGAACGCACAATGCGCTTATCCGGCTTAGCGTAGATGATGGCGATCATAAACCCGCCAATGAAACAGGCAAAGCCGGCAAGCCATAATATGAGCGCCAGATTACTTACCCATATACTGATGACCGTAAAGAACATAGCCAAAATAAGAAAAATAAAAAGTGGTGGGCGTAGCAAAATGACACCAAACAAAATACGGTTGAAATCAAACTTCCTGATGCCCGCACCCACCAATGAGAACCCGAATTTAAAATAGCGGAACCACGTATTTATCCAGCGGGCGCGCTGCTTTACCAGTTGGTCCGACTTGGTGGTCTTTTCGTCATAGACAATAGCGTGCTCGTTAAATGCGATGCGGTAGCCACGGCTCAGTATCTCCATCTGCAGCACCTTGTCAAACCCTGCTCCTGTTATGTCCAGGTGCTCGAGGCATTCGCGGTAGAGGCTGGTTTTAAATGCCATGCCAGAGCCGGCCAGTGTAGCCGAAGAACCTATATTGAAGAGCACCTCGCCATCATAAAAGTGGTAATAGATGTCGCGGGATGCATCGAGGCAGGCAAAGGTAGTGTCCAGGTTCTTGGCCATTCTTATGCCCTGCACTGCAGAAAAACCGGCGTCGAAATACCTGTTCAGCTCATTGAGGTATTGCGGATCCGCAAGGTTGTCTGAATCGATAATGGTAAGCACATCGTGCGGGCGGATAAAATTGCGGATGGCATAGAAGTGCGACCTCGTATTGCTGGCAAGTGTTTCTGGCGGGCGAAGTACTATTACCCGGGCATCGTCAAATTTCAGTCCGGAGATGTCGCATTTATCTGCAACGATATAAATAATGTAGTTGGTATAATTGAGCTTCAGCAATGAATCAACAACGGAATGCAATGAGCCCGTTTGTTCGTAGGCCGTAACTATTATAGCATAATCGTGTTTTTGGCTGCTTGCTTCGGCAGGCTTCACTTTTCGCTTTACGACCCACAGCAGGAAGAGGATAAAGGGGACAAACAAATTATACCCTATTACCAGCTGGAGCAATATCCATATTCCGTAAAGAATTTTCGTGGGCATTGCCGGGTTATTTTTTAGGGTTATCGTTCTCGTCCACCTTGTTCAGTACCCATCCCACGAATTTGCCGTTTATTGCTTTCAGGTATTCTACCTGGTCGCTCTTTTCGTAAGTGATATTCGTATTGGCCTCGAATACACACAGCATCCGGTCTGCCACTACAATCCATTCTTTAGACTGATTGAGGGTATTAAGCGCGGATGCTTCTATAATGACCATTTCAAAAATATCTTTCAGCTCCATCAACTTTTGTTCGATATCATAGAGGTTATTGATCTCAAACAATGAGATGTCGTTACCCTTATTGCCAAGTACGGTAACGTTGCCAGCATCAATGATATCATCGAGCGTAGTGTTGCCGGTGAGATAGTCTTCAATAAAAAACTGTGGTTGTGTGATAGAGGTGATACCGGGATTGAGAAAATTGCCATCTATGAGCAGCACTTTTTTGTTCATCATCTGGTACGCGCTTATGAGACTGAGGGCCAGCAGTGTTTTACCCTCGCCGCGGGTCATGCTCGTAATAACAAGGCTTCGTGCGCCGGCCATGGCCATATTTACTTCAAAACGTGTGGAGCGCAGTAATTTTTTGAAAGCAATATTCGAGAGGTTAATAGATTTTTTGCGTGTTATCTTCTGAATATCCATTTTTGTGGAGCGCAGTAACTTTCTGAACTCATTGTTCATAGGGTCTATGTTCCAGAGCTTCTGAATATCGAGGAATGAGCTTCTGACTATAGGCAGATAGCCAAGCACTGGTATGTCTGTGCGGGTAAGCAGGTCATTGGAGGTCTTTACCGTGTTATCTAAATAATAAAGAATGAACAGGATGAAAAAATAAAGGACAGCAGTGACCATGCCACCTACGACCACTAAAACGAGTTTCATAGAACCTTGTTTCTTTCCTGGCACACCTCCTTCGATCACTTTTATATGCACATTGGTATTATAGTCGATGTTTGACTGGTTGAATTTTTTCAGCATCTCGATATACTCCTGGGCATCCACGCTTATTTCGTTTTCAGAAGCCTGTATCACAGCCTCGTTCGGCACCATGCCATTCAGGCGCTTGTTGAGGCCGGATATTACATCCTCGAGAGAAGTAATACTGCTTTTTGCAAGGCCCAGTTCCACTTCCAGGCGCAGCTTTTCGCTGATGAGCTCCGTTTTTGCAGAATTTGGATTGGACGAATTCTTGTCAACGCCCTGGCTGATCCGCTGATTGATCTGGTTTCTCAGCGCAGAGATCTTCTGTTTTATGTTCTCGTCATAATTGCTCCTGATGTATTTGTCGTTGTATGATTCCAGCAATTTCTGATCGGCAACAATATCGCGGGCTACGAGATTTTCTTTAGTTTCACTGAGTTGTTTTTCATTTTCGCTGAATTTTGAGTCGATGGTTTCAATGGCGCCCATGTTGGCAGCCACTTGTTTGTGAGCAATACCCAGCTGGGTTTCAAAGTCTGCAATTTCTCCATAGAGCACTTTTGCCTGGTCGCTGATGTTGAGTACCCGGTTTTGTATTTTGTATGCTTTCAGTCGCTCATTCCGTGCATCCAGCGAATCCTTTTTCTGCCGCATTACCTGGCTGAGGTAGTCTATGTTCTTGCGCTCATTGTCCTGCGTGAAGTAGCCGTAGTAACTGATGAACTCAGAGCACATGGCATTGACAACAAATGCAGAAAGAAGGGGATTCTCAGAGTCGTAGTCCACATCAATGAAATCGCTGCTCTCAACACGGTATATGTGTATTTTCTTTCTCAGCGCGTCATAGTCGTAACCCATGGATACAAGTACCTGGTAAAGGCCATTCTGATCTTTATCAAAAAGAGAGAGGGGGAGACGTTCCCTGTAAAGCCGTGTATATACGTCTATCGCATGAGCCCTTGCATCTGGGTTAAGGTAGCTGAGGAGCTTGCTTGGTTTCCGGAAAGGGGTGGTGGAGGTGAGGTCATGAATTATAAGCTGATAAGACACTTCGTCTGATACGGCCTTCAGCTGCATGGTTTGTATGAGGTTACTGAAGTTCTGGTTTATTTTCAGTTCTCCCATATCCTGGGTATTTTGCAGCAGCTGTTGTGATTTTTCGGTGATGCCGGAAGACAAACGGGCTTTCGACGCATAAGTATCGGGCAGCTTACGCACCAGGAACCAGGTAAGTATCATCATAAGAATGGGGATCACAATGAGCCCATACTTATGTTTCTTTACAATGTTGAAATACTTTAATACCTCCATTATTTTATATCTTCAAGTTTTGACCCGATGATCTCTTCAAGGTTACTTTTCGCTATCAACAATTGTGTTTCCGATTGTATTTTTGCCTGCACGGTGCTGGCGTAAGCCTGGTAAGTACTGTTGTAGGTGTCGAACGGCACTTCTCCTTTTTCGAATTTGTGTTTTGATTCCTGGTAGATACTGTCTGAGCTTTCTACGTTGCGGGTGCTCCAGTTAACAAGCGACTGCTGCTGCACGTATATGTAATACCTCTGTTTTACGATCGCAGCGATATTGAGCAGATATTCCTCCTCATTCAGTTTTGCTATGTCTAATTCCTGTTTGGCAATTTTCACTTGCCCGGGTTTCTGAAGAACGTTGCCTATGCTGGTGCTGAAACCTACCGAATAACCACCCAGGAAGGACTGGCCACCACCGGTGACCACCAGGGAGCCGCCGCCGGACTGGGCCGGGCTATATAGGTAATTGAGAGAGAAGATATTAAACCAGTCCTGCCGCGCTTTCTGGATATTGATGTGCGCGATATTTACGCGGTCCTCATAGGTTTTCGCCTTGGGGTAGTGCAGCTTCGCAGAGGCGATCAGTTTTTCGATAAAAGTGTCGGAGATATTTGGCAGAATTGACTCTTGTGCCGATTCCTGTGCCCTGCCTATATTTACTATGAACAAAAACAGTATAAAAAGAATATACCTTGAATTCATTAAAATAATTTATCTGTATAGAAATAAGCGCAAAATGCCCTGAAAATTATAAGAGATTTCAAGTACACGTAAAAATATGCAGTAAAATTAAGACATTTAAACCCAGATTACGTATTAGCGATAAAATGCCTAAATTGATCTTCAAATCCTAATGCGTAGCAATAGAGAAATTGAACGA
>CAIRTW010000212.1 GCA_903881585.1 uncultured Bacteroidota bacterium
CGAACTCGGCGCGCACTTCATGGAATATGTAAACAACCAAAACCCGGCTGTAGCCGATCTCATAAAGCCCTACATCGATGGCTACATCGTCTCCCGTGCCGCAGATCAGTCCAGGCAATTCACACCATCAAAACCAAAAGAGCACGCTCCAACAGAGCAAGACAAAGAAGCCCAACTCGATCTTGAAGACATGCTGTACTGGGCACAAAACCCAGCAACAAGCCCCGATAACGCAGCACCCGAAACAGTAAGCCCAACACAATACAGGCAAGCCGAAAACAAAGCGACAGTAGCAACTACATTCGCGAATGCATCATTGCTTCATCCTTCACAAAAACAATCCATCAACTTACCCAAAAACGAAAAACTACTCAACCGCGCTCAGCGCCGCCAGCTTGCCCGCTCAAAAGCCGCAGCCTGATGAAATTGCACAATTGTGCAATTATTGAACCTTAATTCATTGATTATCAACATGAATCTGTGCAATAATATTTTACGCGATTGTGTGCAAAAACAGGAAATACTTTTAGACCGGCGTAACGAACGTCGGCAAAATGCCCCGGAGCGGGCTACCCATGGAATAAATGAGGTGCATCGCCAGGGGACAAAACAAACGGCAACGGCCCGGCATATACGGGCAAGGCATTACTCGCAATCCACATGAATGAAATCCCCTGCATTGAGGAAAAGTAGTTTATGCTGGTACTTGCCGTCTTTGAACTTTTCCCTGAAAGTGAAATCAGACATTTCGCAGTCGCCGTCCTGCTTTTCACAGTATAGCTCTATGTGTATGATGCGGCATATAGGCTCTTCGGGATCTGAGCCAACTACCTGCCATTTATCAGATATGATCTTCGCTTTTTTGTATTCTGCCAGCCAGTGCAGGTTTGTTGCCCGCTCGTTGGCCAGCCACAGTGCCTGGCGCTCTATCCCTTCATTTCTCATGCCGGCTTTAATGTCGCTGAACTTGATTTTGTTTTGTGCGTAGGTGGGTAAAGCAGGAATAATAAAAGCAAACAGGAATAAGGTAACCAGCTGGTTCATAGCATTATTATTTGCTCAAAGATAAAAGACTTTTGAAGATGAAAAGGCCCTGGTTGCGAACCAATAGAAATACTATTTTTGCCGCTTCTATGTATAGGTATTTGTTTTTTCTGCTTTGCTGTTACTGGGTTCTGCCGGCTTGTGCGCAAGAGCAAAGCCCTGCGGCGGGCTTTGGCATTGAGGCTAACCTGCTGGGCGGTAAGGTGATAAAGCATACGCATAAGTTCACCGCGCCTATTCCTGCTTTTTCTTCAGCATTCGATGTCAATTTCATCTGGCAAACCTATGGCCGGAAAGACTGGCAGCAGCGGCGCCGGTTCCCGCTTATCGGTATAGGCGTTACTTATACTGATTATGGGCTTAACCAGGTCTTTGGCAATTGTATTGGTATTTATCCCAACCTGCAGGTGCCGCTTATCCGTGGCAAAAATGTAGAGTGGACGTTTCGTTTTGGCGATGGGCTGGGCTATGTGACCCGGAAGTACCAGGTCACGGCGCCGGTTGATACGCTGAATAACGCCATTGGCAGCCATCTCAATGACTTCGCGGTATTTATGACCGATGTGCGCTTTCATATTGATGAGCACTGGCAGGTGCAGGTGGGCGCCAACTTTACCCACATCTCCGATGCCGATTATCACCAGCCAAACCTTGGAGTGAACATGGCGGGCATTCACCTGGGTGTACAGTATTTCCCGGTTACGAACACGCCCGCACACATAACCAGGGAACTGCCAAAGCTCAGCAACCGCTGGCTAGTAGAGTTTCGTTATGGCATGTCTTTAAAAGAAGCCCGCGCACCGAAGATCAGTGATCCTACGGTGCCGGCATATATAGGCACAGCCTATGTAAGCAGGCGCTGGATGGGTAAGAACAAAGTGTATGCCGGTGCAGACTATGCCTATCATAAAGATGTTTACGACTTCCTAATCAACTATGGCGTGGACTATGGACATGAGAAGAATCACTCCTGGGATGGGGCTTTCTTTGTTGGCAATGAATTCCTGGAGGGAAGGGTAGGGCTGGTAACGCAGTTGGGCGTTTACTACCACCAGACCTACCTGAAGTTTGATCCTTTTTATGAGAAGATAGGCGCTAATTTCTATATCATTAAAAACGAGCATGGCGCTGTAAAAGAGCTTTTCATTTCTGCTATGCTGCTCACGCACGAAATAACCGCTGAATTCGCTGAACTGGGCATTGGGGCTGGTTTCTGACTAGTTCATGCCTTCACATTTGTTATAATAAAGTTAGCTGCCGGTACTATTGTTCCGTAGAACAAGGATATGGCTGGTAGTAGCAATGCTTCGAGGCTAATGTGGGCTGAATGGTGCCAATTGTTCTGGATAATGTGTAGTTGATTCATAACTTGCCATTTGTTAATCAATTGCAAACGGCGTGCCAGGCTCTGATTTTTCCGCCGGTAGCATGTAGTTCGGTTTTGCACAGAAATTTTATTTTCAAAATACTACTTTTAACTTTATATTTTATAGTGAATTACGTATTAATTATAAAATTCTTTAAAAATAGTTCAAAAAATGTTTTGCTGTTTCAGAAACTCGATATACATTTGTATTAACAAATCATTAGTCAACGCTTCACAAATCATTAAAGAATATGAAAACATTATCCCTGATACTCGCAATTACAATCATCAGCGCAAACGGCGCTTTTGCACAGAAACGCATCGTTGAGAATGCCGGCAAAGAAGTTGCCCTCGTTCCAGCTAAGGATGCTAAAGTACTTACGGACAGAAAAGCCTGCGCGATCACTAATAATTCTGTTGACCGTACGGTTACGGTTCGCATAGAAGAATCTGTAATGGTAAACGACTATCTGCAGAAAAGAATAAAGGTGATAGAGAAGATAGGGCCTAAGGAGCAGAAGTTTGTAGGGTATGCTGGCTGCGAGGCCAATGTGCTGGGCGAAAAGTGCGCCGGCTACAAGATACTTCTTGCATACTATGACGATGCAAGGTCTGCTGCGCCACAAATGAATGTAAAGGCAACAGAGGCAGTTGCATCACTTAAATAATATAAATGCTCTTTAATTGTAATAATACCGCCGCAGTCGGACTGTGAGCGGTTTTATTATTTTAGTAACCTGATAATGATAATCGCTTAATTTTGCAGAAGATCAGTGTATTAGTAATGAAAATAACCCTGGCTATATTTCTCTGTCTTTTTACCTCATCGCTGTGGGCAGCTCAATACGTTACCCGGAGTGATACTAAAGTTTTGGCAAGTAAAGACTTACATGCCAAAGTGTTAGGGCAGTTGGGCAAGAGCTCAGTAATTGAAGCCACGGAAGCAGATAAGGGTTGGTATAAGACACACTACAACGGCACGGACGGATATATACAGGCAAAATATCTACAGGAGACAGGGGTTTTGCCAGCGGAAGAAGAAAGCAATGACGGCAACACCATTTATATATTTGGAGGCGGTGCACTGGCGTTGATAGCCATTATTGCCGGGGCGGTATACAGATACGCGCCAAAGAAGAAAAAACGAAAAAAAAATCTCATAATTACACCGCAGATGATCGTTCACTGGTATCAGTGCCGGCATTGCAGTGTTTATATACAAAAAAGCTCGGAAGCGAGTCTTACCGGCTGTGAAAAAGCCCATGCCCATCACTGGATAAAACTGGGCGAGGTGGGCGAACATAAGTACATCTGTAAGAAATGCAGCACCATTATTAATTTAGTATCAGAGCCGGCAGCCGATGGCTGTAAGGGCGGTGAGCAGCATCAATGGAGGAAAGTCTGATTTAAATATCGGGAATAATGTATTTATTATCAGTTAGATAGCTTCGACTAAATAATTGTATATAATTTTATTTTTTTTGCATTATGCCGCCTGAATTACAAGGATATTCCAAAACACCATTAGCTAAAAAGCTGGGCATAAAACCCGGTTTCAAAATGAAGCTGGTAAATGCGCCAGCTTACTACCTCGATTTGTTTACCGATATGCCGGAAGACATAGATATAA
>CAIRTW010000213.1 GCA_903881585.1 uncultured Bacteroidota bacterium
ATCTATGCCTAATTTATTAAATATTTTAGCCAACTCATTTACAAAAGCGATATTGATGTCTCTTTGCGCATTCTCAATTACCTTGGCAGCCTCGGCAACCTTGATGCTGGACGCTTTAAATGTTCCCGCTGTTATTATAGAACCATACAAGGCATCGACAGTAGTCGCTGTTTCTGTTGTAGAGCCGGAAGTGATCTTACGTATCTTGGCAACTGTGTGCAACTTATCTCCCGGATTGATACGCTCAGGCGAGTAGCCGCAGAAAAAGTCGATATTGAATTTAAGTCCTGATATCTTTTCCAATACCGGCACGCATTCGTCTTCGGTCACACCAGGATATACCGTTGATTCATAAACCACGATATCACCCTTTTTCAGCACCTTGCCCACGGTTTCACTTGCTTTATACAAGGGAGTGAGATCCGGACGATTGTTACGATCGACCGGTGTAGGCACTGTAATTATATAAACATTACAATTACTTATATCATCTAACTCAAAGGAGCTGTAAAACCCCTTTACTCCTCTGGTCTCCACCGTCACTTGCCTGAGCAGCGAGTCCTCTATTTCTAATGTCAAATCGCGGCACAGACGAAGTTCACTTATTCGCTGCTTATTAATATCGAAGCCAACAACAGGGTAATACTTGCTAAATTCAACAGCCAGAGGCAAACCCACGTAGCCAAGCCCTACTACTGCAATACTAGTTGACGCATCCATCATATATAGAAAAATTAATAAAAAAATGCAGACGTAAAAGCATACAACCTACAGAAGGCAACAAAAATATACTTTCCCTTCTTCAAATCAAAAGGGGACTAAAAACATAATTTAGAGTTCAAGAAGGGGTAATTAACCAGTAATGTGTATAGCGGAGTTTGTGTCATTGTTTTAAGTGCCGCGGCATGTTTATCATGATGCATATCAGAACCGCAATAATCATACATCCCTTTCTCCAGTAGCATTTCTGCAGCCATCTTTACATTTTTACCATAGTAGCCTGTTAGCGACAAAAGATTTAACTGCAACAAGCACCCGCGATCTTTCATATCACGGTAACGCTCAAAATTGTGGTGAAAGAAGCCGTAGCGCTCTGGGTGTGCAAGAATAGGCCTGTAACCTGCTCCCTGCATTTTAAATAGTGTTTCCGCCAGCATAGGAGGCTCAAACAGCATAGAAAACTCTACCAGTACTTCATTCTTATGCACCGTCAGCAGTGGCACTGTATCTATTAGTTTCACAAATGATTCATCGATATAGTATTCCGCAGCAGCCCTTACTGTAAGCTCAATATTATTTTCCTTTACTGCTGTATGCAGCTTTTCCAGCCCCTTCTCAATGATCTCTCTGTTATTAGGGTAATAATCGAGCATGATATGAGGCGTGGTAACAACCGTTTTAAAGCCCATATCAGCCATAGCACGCAGCAACACAATACTTCCTTCTATTGTTTTGGCCCCATCGTCTATTCCCGGCACAAAATGAGAGTGCATATCGGCACCCAGAAACGACCAATTGGCGTC
Source organism: uncultured Bacteroidota bacterium (assembly GCA_903881585.1). GTDB lineage: Bacteria > Bacteroidota > Bacteroidia > Chitinophagales > Chitinophagaceae > Nemorincola. The sequence continues at coordinate 1,524 of CAIRTW010000213.1, forward strand.
TTCCGGTATTGGCAGCTGATTGTACTTTTCTTTGTCCTCCTTTCCCCGATTAAAAAGTCTTGCAAACATACATGGCAATATAGCAAGTTATTTTGAGCAGCAGGGCATCCTGCAGCAGTTTATTTTAAATCCAGATGTTAAACTTGGATTACCCGACAATCCATATAAACCAATAAGGGCAGCGATTTCCGCATGCCCCTATTAAATACATTCAAACTCCTTTATTAGTTTTTATACACTTTCAGTGCTTCTTCCAGGCAGTCCATAGCTTCATTTATATCTTCCTTATTGAGCACATATGCGAGGCGCACTTCATTTTTACCCTTACCCGGTGTTGCGTAAAATCCGGCTGCAGGCGCCATCATTACGGTAGCTCCTTTATAGCTGAAATCTTCAAGCAACCATTGGCAGAATTTTTCGCTATCGTTTACA
>CAIRTW010000214.1 GCA_903881585.1 uncultured Bacteroidota bacterium
CCCTGCAACTTTTTTCGCCCTTTTTCCTAACAATACTCAATAACAGCAATGCTTACAGACTTTTTGAGGCTCGACTAACTACAAATTCAAGGCCAGGGAGTATTCTATTTTCCTGGAAGCGTTGTATAATGCGGGATACCTGAATATTGCTTCTTCAGAATATGCTTCTTCACTACTGGCACAATGCAAATTCAAAGACGGGATTTTGAAAAATCTTCCTTCGGATGTCAAGGCCATTCATAAATTTGGTGAATACGCAGCTGACGAAAACAAAGAACTTCATGAATCTGCTATTATCTATATCAACAATAACGCATACCTCATCACCATCATGACCAAGGGGCATGATTTTTCAAAGCTCTCCGACCTTATGGGGCATCTCTCCAAAATGATCTATGATTATATGAACACGAGTGCATAGGCACCAATAGGTGCCGCACACCTTTGAGGTGCAGGACCTATACATCAGCTTATCTTTCCCCAATGAGATTGCCTACCCTGTTGCTTCAGCATAAACCGTAACGGTTGATTACCTGGCTGGCTTAATGACGGATCTTGTGAAAGTAACTGCTGTGCTGCTATTCGTGTTTCTTCCAGTATTGCGCCATCCAGCACTATATCTGCCAGCTTAAATTTCAGCACACCACTTTGTTTGGTGCCATACATATCGCCGGGTCCGCGCATGGCAAGGTCTTCCTCTGCTATTTTAAAGCCATCGGTTGTGGAAACCATGATCTGTATGCGCTTGTAGCTTTCTTCTGATATTTTATTTCCCGTCAGCAGTATGCAGTAAGACTGATCGGCGCCCCGCCCTACTCTGCCGCGCAACTGGTGCATCTGCGATAAGCCAAAACGTTCAGCACTCTCTATAAGCATCACCGAAGCGTTGGGAACATTTACGCCAACCTCTATCACCGTCGTAGCAACCAGCACATTTGCTTCACCCTTTACGAAGCGCTCCATGTTGCGCTGTCGCTCGCCCGCTTCCTGCCGGCCATGCACCATGGCTATTCTATACTTGTTTTCATTGAACCATATTTTTACCTGTTCGTACCCGGCCATCAGGCTTTCATAATCCATCTTTTCAGACTCCTCTATAAGGGGATAGACAATATATGCCTGCCTGCCTTCATCTACCTGGCTGCGGACGAACTCCATTACTTTCATTCGCCCGGCATCCTTACGGTGTACGGTCTTTATCTCCTTCCTGCCCGGCGGCAGTTCGTCGATAACTGACACGTCAAGGTCTCCATACAGCGTCATCGCGAGCGTTCGCGGTATGGGTGTGGCCGTCATCACCAGCACATGTGGGGGCATCTCGTTCTTCTTCCACAGTCGGGCCCGCTGTCCCACCCCAAAACGGTGCTGCTCATCTATTACCGCAAGTCCCAGGTTTTTGAACTGCACGGTATCTTCTATTAAGGCGTGTGTTCCGACAGCTATCGATACTGTTCCATCTGCCAACTCCGCCAGAATTTCTTTCCGGGCCTTACCCTTTACATTTCCGGTGAGCAACCGCACCTTTATACCCATATCTCCCAGCAATTCCGAGATACTGAAATAGTGCTGCTGCGCAAGTATCTCCGTAGGCGCCATAATGCACGCCTGAAAGCCGTTATCCAGCGCCAGCAGCATAGACATCACGGCTACAATAGTTTTACCGCTGCCCACATCGCCTTGCAATAAGCGGTTCATCTGCTTGCCCATGGCTGTGTCCTGCCGTATTTCCTTTAATACCCTCTTTTGCGCACCAGTAAGCTCAAAGGGCAAGTGCAACCTGAAGAAATCATTAAAATGATCACCGACTTTCTCGAACCTCCACCCTTGCTGGGCTGTATGCTGCAGCCGTAGACGGGCTATCATCAACTGCGAGATGAACAGCTCTTCCCACTTCATTCTATGCCGGGCCAGCTGCTCATGCTCATCGCTGTCTGGAAAGTGTATCCACCGTATAGCCGAATAACGGTTGCAGAGATTGTATTGCCGTACTATTTCTGCCGGCAGTACCTCAGGGGCATCTCCAGGTTGTATTTTTTCAAACAGTGCCTGCGTGATCTTTGCAAATGAACGATTGGTAATGCCCTTTGCTATCAGCTTCGTAGTGCTGGAATAAACCGGTTGCCTGCCAGCTATTGCCGTATCTGCATTCCACAACTCTATTTCCGGATGGGAGATATTAAAATAGCCATTGAACAAACTCACCTTCCCGAAAACGATGTAGCGCTCATTTTCTTTCAGTGTCTTCTTCATCCACTGCGCGCCCTGAAACCACAGCAATTCTATTCGCCCAGTATCATCATAAAGAGTAGCAATAAGCCGCTTCTTAAATCCTGCACCTTCCTCGGTAATATTTACAAGAATACCCGCTATCTGCACATACTCTGTTGTGGAATCAATAGCCGCAATCTTGGTTAACTGCGTGCGGTCAAAATACCGGTACGGATAGTGATACAGCAAGTCCTGAAAGGTGCTGATCTCCAGTTCCTGGCGCAGCATCTCCCCACGTTGCGGGCCAACGCCTTTAAGGAATTCTATCGGTGATTCTAATATGGGAAGTGAGTTGCTGATGGGGCAAAAATAGGGAGGAGAACACTAAATGCCTAAGAGATGGGTATAGAAACTCACTTTAATTTCAGTTGCGCATATAAAGGATGTTCAGGATTGACAATTAACTCCTGTCTTAACGGATGGATTAAAACATCCATTTCTTCCAAAGGAATAGTGCCAAGCAACGGCTCTGAGTCGCCTGGCAGCACCATAGCACTGCCTGTAAACCTGCGGTTTTTAAATAACAATACAATAGGGGCGACTACATCGCAATTGATAATTCGGTTATCAGCGGTTTGCGCTTTTTTAGAATCAACTACCGGCAATTGGAGATAAGCCTGTATATCCTCATTAATGGCAAGCATATACGAACCGGTATCTACCAATATATTAACCGGGAATCTTTTAACTTCATCCTCACCTATAGTATGACGTCGTGCGGCTCCTTCATCCAGACCGTTGATCAATTCTACATCTGCATATACCATTCCCATAAACGCAAAATTATTGAAATTCGGCTTTATAATAATAATGAAAAAATGTAAATTTGGTTAGAAAATAAAATTTTTCAAAGGTCGTTTCGCCAAGTTATCCAGAAATCACTCAAAACTCCCACCCAATATCCTTCCTGTAATACTTTCCCTCATACTCGATCAGTGCAGCATTTTCATACGATTTCTCCAATGCCTGTTTAATGTTGTCTCCATAGGAAGTTACCGCGATCACCCGCCCACCATTAGTAACTGTATGGTCATCTTTTACGGTAGTGCCGGCATGAAACAGTAAACTGCCTCTCGCCTTTTCAAAACCGCTCATCACTCTGCCCTTCGCATAGTCACCCGGATAACCCTCAGATACCATCATTACGGCTCCGGCGGCCTTTGCACTGTGCTGCACGGTTACTTCGTTCAATTTGCCTTCCTGCATTTTCAGTATTAGTTCCACCAGGTCGTTTTCCAGCCGCGGTATCACTACCTCCGTTTCCGGGTCGCCCATACGGCAGTTGTATTCTATTACGTAGGGCTCGTCCTTTACTTTTATGAGGCCAAAAAAGATAAAGCCATGATATACGATACCCTCGTCTTTTAACCCCTTCACTGTTGGCTCTATAATGCGCTCTGTCACTTTCTGCATAAACACTTCATCTGCAAACGGCACCGGCGATATTGCGCCCATGCCGCCTGTGTTAAGGCCAGTGTCGCCTTCACCTATGCGCTTATAGTCTTTCGCCTCCGGCAGCAGTACATAATTACTGCCATCTGTGAATGCAAATACCGAAAGCTCTATACCATCCAGGAATTGTTCTATTACAACATTCTTGCTTGCCTCGCCAAACTGCTCATTCATCACCATTGCCCGGAACGCCTTTACGGCTTCAATAGTATTCTGTGCTATCACCACACCTTTGCCCGCAGCCAGCCCATCCGCCTTTATTACTACAGGCGGCTCGCTGCGCTTAATGTAGGCCACCCCTTGTTCAAAGCTCCCCGCCGAAAATTCTTTGTACGCAGCGGTAGGTATATTGTGCCGCTCCATAAATTTCTTCGACCATGCCTTGCTCCCTTCCAGTTGTGCGCCTTCTTTTGATGGCCCCACAACAATAATATGTTTCAGTGCAACATCATTTTTGCAGAAATCATAGATCCCAGCCACCAGTGGATCTTCAGGGCCGGGTATGAGAATATCTATCTTGTAATCAATGCAAGCCTTTTTTATGCCATCAAAATCGTTGTATGATAGCGGCAGATTGATGCCATAAGCCTCTGTACCGGCATTACCGGGGGCTATATAAAACTTACCGCATAGGGGGCTATGGCTCAATTTCCAAGCTAGCGCACACTCACGCCCACCGGAGCCAAGGAGAAGTATATTTTTCATCTAAGATATTTTGATCGGTCCAATCGACCTGAAAATTCACCCGCCGTGGGTGGAATTTACCTGGCCGCAATACAGTTACTTTACTAAAAGTGAAAATCAATCGTCTTAGTATAGTTCCGTTTTCCTGAATTCCCTGCAAAAAAACTAAAAAAAAGGCGCAACACTGATTATTTTATTTATTTTGGCACTTCAGTAAAATACAAATTCTTATTTATGAGTATCAACAATGAGCAGGATCTCGAAACGTCGCTGGACATGCCAGTAAATGTTGAATCATCCGGCAAGGGGCATCCTAAGGGACTGTACGTATTATTTGCTACCGAGTTCTGGGAGCGTTTCAGCTACTATGGTATGCGCGCCATCTTCGCTCTGTACATGACCAAAATGTTGTTATTGGACAAGGCAGCGTCCAGCACCATCTACGGCACCTACACCGGGCTTGTTTATCTTACTCCGCTTATAGGTGGTTATGTAGCCGACAGATACTGGGGTAACAGAAAATCGATTTTCGTAGGTGGCCTGCTCATGGCCCTGGGGCAATTCCTGATGTTTTTTTCTGCATCACTATCACATGCCACCGACAAGGGAGCTGCGATCACTATGATGTGGGCCGGGTTAACATTCCTGATATTTGGTAATGGCTTCTTCAAACCAAACATCTCTACCATGGTAGGCCAGCTCTACAAAGAAAACGATGAGCGCAAGGATGCGGCTTATACCATATTCTATATGGGCATCAATGCAGGTGCGTTTTTAGCGCCTTTCGTTTGCGGAACGCTCGGAGAAAAATTTGATTACAAATGGGGCTTTCTTTCCGCAGGCGTTGGCATGCTGCTTAGTCTTGTAATTTTCTACTTTACCAAAAACAAATATGTGATTGCCCCCGATGGCCGCCAGCTGGGCATAGGCCCCAATAAACTTACGGATACATCTGCAACAAAAACAGAAGTAACTGGCACAAAGGGAGCAGGTGGATTCAGCCAGCAACAACTTATTATCCTTATTGGCGGCATTGCAGCGGCGTTTTCCCTTATACACTTTGTTGCGGGCGTGGATATCTGGGGATCACTGATCTATGGTATGACTATCGTTGGCCCAATCGTCATCATCACCGATAAGTCTTTATCCAAGATCGAAAAGGACAGGCTGTGGGTAATTATCCTCATTATGATCTTCGTAATCTTCTTCTGGATGTGTTTTGAGCAGGCGGGTGTTTCATTGACTTTCTTCGCAGAGGAGCAGACAAACAGGCATATCTTCGGAATGGAGATGCCAGCCAGTTATTTCCAGAGCTTTAACGCCGGCTTTATCATCATACTTGCGCCGATAATCAGTGCTATATGGGTAGCGCTGGCGCGCAAGGGCGTTAATGTATCTGCACCTGTGAAACAATCTTTGGGCCTTGCCTTCCTCGCTTCCGGATTCCTGTTTATCGCGTTCGGATCTAATGCTATACCAAAAGAAGGCGCGAGCATTATGTTCCTTACCGGCTGTTATTTCCTGCACACTGTTGGTGAGCTATGCCTCAGCCCTATTGGTTTATCAATGGTCAACAAACTCACACCCGGCAGGTTTACATCACTTATGATGGGCATATGGTTCCTTGCCATTGCCACTGGTAATAAGCTAGCTGGATTTATGAGTTCTCTTTACCCCGACCCTACAGTTCCGGGTCATCCTCATTTTTTCAGCATGGAGATTACCGACCTGCATACTTATTTTATGATATTTGTTGGTTTCGCAGGCGCAGCAGCTGTTATGCTGTTCCTGCTCAGCCGCAAACTGCAAAAGATGATGCACGGCATTTCCTAATTAATAAAATAGTTTTCATTGAAAGCGGGAGTCACCTCCCGCTTTTTTTATGGGTTAAAAAAGGGGTGAATAAAAAATAAAGTTTATTTTGCTACTTCATTCAATATATAATGACAGCAATTGCAACGCCGGCCACTCAAACATTAGAAGAGATACAAGACTTTAAAGGCAAATACCCAAAACAACTTTGGTATTTGTTCCTTTCGGAGATGTGGGAGCGTTTCGCCTTCTATGGTATGCGGGGTATGCTCACCATATTCATGGTGGAGCAGCTAAAGCTAAGCGACCATGACGCCAATCTGCAATATGGCGCAACACAGGCCTTCGTTTATGCACTGGCTTTTGTAGGCGGCTTGTTTGCAGATAAAATACTGGGCTTCAGAAAGTCAACTTTCTGGGGCGGCATACTCATGGTCATAGGCAGTTTCACACTGGCCTTCTCGCCGCATGACATGTTTTATATAGGTATCAGCATCACTATTGTTGGTACTGGTTTCTTTAAGCCAAACATATCCACCATGGTGGGCCAGCTTTATAAAGCGGGTGACCCCCGGCAAGATACCGGCTTCGGCCTCTTCTATTCCGGTATCAACATCGGCGCCCTTGGCGGCGGCATACTGTGCATTTACATGGCCGATTATCATGGCTGGTCCAGTGCGTTTCTGAACAGTCATTCATGGAACATAGCCTTTTCTCTCGCAGGAATTGGCATGACACTCGGATTGATAATTTTCATTTTCACCAAAAGAACTCTGGGCCCTATAGGCCTATCTCCGCTTGCCGGTAAAATGACAACAAGCAAAATACGCATGTATGATATGATGGTGTATGCTGGCTCGCTGCTGGTAATACCGCTCATACTCTTATTGGTATCCAAGTCCGACTACACAGATAAATTCATGTACACTATTGGCCCCGTCGCATTGGTCTATATTGTTTATGAGGTATTCCGGAGTGGTGAGATCAATGAGAAGAAAAACAGCGGAGGACTGATCTACACGGCTGTCTTACTGCTGCTTATGGCCGCGTCATTACTGGTCATGCTCACTTCCTGGGGTGCGGCGGTGCCATTCGCCGCTGAAATGTGCCTGCTGTTCATTACCCTTGCCTACATGTTCTTTGGCGTTTTCCGCTACTTCAACAGTGTGCAGCAAAAGATCATAGTAGCACTCGTGTTCATTATCTTCTCCATTTTCTTCTGGGCATTCTTTGAGCAGGCTGGCGGGTCGCTGAGTTTGTTTGCCAGGTACAACCTCAATCACAAGGTACTTGGGGCCACCGTAGATCCTAATGCCGTAAACAACTCATCAAATTCACTTTTTGTCATCCTGCTTAGCCCAGTTGTTGGCCTGCTATGGTTATGGCTCAGCAAACGAAAACTGGAGCCGAACACCGTGGTCAAATTCGGACTTGGCTTCCTGTTTGTGAGCCTTGCGTTCTACCTGTTTTATTACACCCGCTTTTTTGCCGACATTAAGGGGATGACGTCTTTGAACCTATTCACGTTGGCGTATCTCGTTATCACCCTTGGCGAACTGTGCCTTTCCCCCATAAGCCTCTCTATCATGACCAAGCTATCCCCCAAAAGGCTGCACGGCGTTATGATGGGACTATTGTTTCTTGCCAGCGCATACGGACAATACGCTGCAGGCATCTTTGGTGCAGACATGTCTTCGTCCAATCCCAATGCGTCACTCTCAGAGAAACTGATATTATACACCGATGGCTACAAACATCTCGCTATATATGCACTTGTGCTGGGCATTGCATTGATTGTTCTTTCGCCACTGATCAGAAAACTGATGCACGAGGTGCATTGATCTAATTTAAAAATGATTAAAGCTATGCCGCAAAAGCCGCTTAAAAACGGCTGCAATAATTCAGGCCATAATTATGACGAAGCAACATTGAATATGCTTGAAGAAAGGCAGGCAGAATACATAAAAGGTAACATAGCAGGGCTTACTGTTGCTGAATCAATGGAACCTGTAAAACAAGAACTACAGAAACGCCGCTTCACTATTTCCATATGACTGATAAACCCCACTTCGAAAAGCACTTTAAAAACTCTGATCTTGTCACTGATGTAGTTATCGGTATGAGCGATGGGCTTACCGTACCATTTGCTTTGGCAGCGGGGCTTAGCGGGGCTGTGCATGACACCCATATCATCATAATTGCAGGCCTCGCAGAGGTGGCTGCAGGCTCCATTGCCATGGGCCTTGGCGGGTACCTTGCCGGCAAAACAGAGATAGACCACTATTATGCCGAGCAGAAACGGGAAGAGTGGGAAGTTGACAATGTGCCCGATAAAGAAAAAGAAGAGATACGCGAGATTTTTGAGGACATGGGGCTTAGTTCTCAAACCCAGAAAATAGTAGTAGAAGAAATAGCAAAGGACAAAGAAAAATGGGTGGAGTTTATGATGCGCAATGAGCTGGGCCTTGAAAAACCCGACCCCAAAAGAGCTCGCAACAGTGCGCTGAATATTGGCCTGTCCTACATTGTGGGCGGCATGGTGCCGCTCTCTCCATATTTTTTCACTTCATCACCTTTAGATGGCCTCAAATATTCCTGCGTTATCACAGTTATCTGCCTTTTTGTTTTTGGCTTTTTCAAAGCAAAGGCTACTGGCCAAAACGCACTTGCCGGCGCACTCCGTGTTATGCTTATTGGCTCTGCGGCAGCCTCTGCTGCATTCTTTATTGCGCGGCTATTTAATCATTGAGATGGTAACCAGGGTTTCTGCGGCACATTTTTTGAGGTGTAACTTTTAGGTTGAAAACGATTTACACCATAGGCCATTCCACACACCCAATAGCAGATATCCTGGCTATGCTGCACTCCTTTGATATACAGTTACTGGCAGATATCCGCAGTATGCCTGGTTCTAACAAATATCCACAATTCAATCAGTCCGCTTTAGAAAGATCATTGCAAGGCGCGGGAATAAAATACAAACACTTTCCTGGTCTCGGTGGCAGGCGCAAGCCACGGCCCGACTCAACAAATACCGCATGGAGGAGCAAAGCGTTTATGGGCTATGCAGATTACATGGAAACCGCACCATTCAAAGCTGCTATAGAAGAACTGGAACAAATAGCTATTCACAGCCGTGTAGCATACATGTGTTCCGAAGCAGTATGGTGGCGTTGCCATCGTTCACTGGTTTCCGACTACTTAAAGGTTCTGGGCTGGGAAGTGCTCCACATCACGGCCATAAATAAAGCCACAGAGCATCCCTATACCAGCCCTGCACGAAATGTGCAAGGCGACCTGTTTTACGGTGATGACCCGCAAATAGAATAATAACACCGCGAAACGCATCATTTGTTAATTATCCTTAAAACATTGCTGGTTTCATTTTTTTGAATTTACTTTGTGTTTCAAAGTGCTTTTTATGCAACAGGATAATAAAGACGCCTCTTTAGAAGCCCTTCAGGAGATACGCAGTATCATGGACCGCTCTGCCCGGTTTATATCTCTTAGCGGATGGTCTGGTATCTGGGCTGGCAGTACTGCCCTTGTGGGTTCTTATTTTGCCTACGGATGGATGCAGCAACCCGATTACAAATACGCAAGGGCCGCGCTCAGCGAAGGGTCCTTAACTTATTTCAGCCCATTTATCGTACACATCATTTTACTGGCGCTCACGGTCTTCATAACGGCGTTTGCGGGTGGTTACTACTTTACCTACCAGAAAGCACACCGCCAGGGCCACAAATTATGGAACAACGCATCACGGCAGATGCTGCTGCAATTACTGTTCCCGTTATTGTCCGGGGGCATTTTTACTATGTTCTTCATTTACTACGGCTGCGGCATATTTATAGCCCCTGCATGTCTTATTTTTTATGGCCTCGCACTTATCAGTGCAAGCAGGCACACCCTAGCAGATATCCGCTACTTGGGAATGCTTGAAGTGGTGCTGGGCTTCATTAATCTTTTTTCACCGGGCCATGGGCTCTATTTCTGGGCTGCGGGCTTTGGTGTCCTGCATATACTGTATGGAGTGATCATGTGGAACAAGTACGATAAATGATTGGCAAATGAGTAACCCGATAGGACAACTGAACAAGATTTTCGACAGCCGTATCCGTATTGGTATCATGAGTGCTTTGATGGTCAATGAAAATGTAAATTTTAACGACCTCAAGGCACTGATCGATGTCACCGACGGTAACCTTGCCACGCATTTAAAAACGCTGGAGGATAATAATTTTATCAAGGTCCAGAAAGGGTTCATTGGCAGGAAGACCAATACATTGTATTACATCACCAAAGCAGGAGAAAAAGCATTCCGTGCCCATATAGATGCGCTGGAAAAAATAATAAAAGGATTGAGCTGATTTTTTTTGCTCAATTCACTTTGTAAAACAAAGCACTTTTCATTTGCAGAATAATTTGAAACCAAAAACTAACCCATGAAACAGATCGTCAAAATTTTCGTCTCCTGCCTGCCGCTCTTCTGCGCCATCGTCTGCATCTACGGCATCTTATACTTTACGATGCAGCAATACATCCGCCTGTCCGCAAATGAGATCCCAATGCAGTATGCAATGGAAACAAAAACAAAACTTGAAAGCGGGTTGCCACTCTCTGTAATTATCATGGGTATAAACCCAACGGATATGAAAAAAAGCATAGCACCTTTCATTATTGTGTGTGACAGCGTGGGAAAAGTAAAAAACTCTAGTGTAACATTACAAGGCCATATTCCCGCGCCACCCATAGGAGTATTTGATGCCGCTCGTCGATACGGAGAAAACAGGCTTACCTGGCAGCCATGGTCCGATGTGCGGAATGCAATTGTCATTCTACCCTACTCGATCAACAGCGAACAAGGCTATGTGATCGGCGGACAATCACTTCGTGAAACTGAAGATCGCGAACGTTTCCTGCTTGGGCAAATTGCCTTCGGGATTCTACTAACACTATCCGCTACGTTCATCACAACAATTATATCGGGCTTGATCAGAACAAAATGAATCCGACAGCTTAAATAAGAACTATGAACAACGAAAAAAGTCTGACAATCAAATTAAGGGCAAAAAGTTTTTCGTATGCCATCAATGGTATCGTGCAACTGTTAAGGCAGGAGCCGAATGCAAAACTACATTCACTCGCCACCATTGTTATCATCATAGCTGGCTTTGTCCGGCATGTGAACCGGTGGCAATGGGTCGCATTAGTATTCGCTATTGGGCTGGTCTGGATCACAGAAGCCATCAACACCTGCATAGAAAGGCTCTGTGACTTCTGCTGCGATAATAAGTTTCACCTTTCAGTAAAGATCATTAAAGACATAGCCGCAGCAGCAGTGCTCATAGCCGCTATGGTAAGCATTGCGATAGCCACAATTGTATTCACTATCTAAAAAAAACGTAAAATGACTTTTTATAAAAAATACAAATGGCTGGCGCCCATGCAGCTATTTATAGCCGGGCTGCTAGTGGCTCGTATGCTACGCACGCACACCATCATGTTCGCCTTTATCCCGTGGAATTTGTTCCTGGCCGTGATACCGCTTTACCTTAGCTACCAGCTCAATAAAACAACCGGAAAAAGAACGCCATGGTTATACCTGGCCACATGGCTGCTGTTCTTTCCAAACGCCATGTACATCATCACAGACATCTTCCACCTCAAAGAACGCACCGATGTACCGCAATGTTACGATCTGTTGATTTTATTCTCAGCGGCAATAAGCGGTGTGATCATGGGCTTCCTGTCGTTACAAAACGTAGAGCAATACCTGCGTCGGAAGGTCAACTATAAACTAGTGCCGTGGGCTGTACTTTCCTTCTTTATACTCTGCGGCTATGGCATATACCTGGGCCGCTACCTGAGATGGAACAGTTGGGATATAGTCGCGCAGCCGGTCTCACTGCTTATAGACATAAAGCAGGATCTGCTTAACCCGGTAAGAAATAACCAGTGCTGGATGCTAAGCATATTATTCGGTATATGGCTACATGTGCTGTACCGGTATTTCAAAAAATTCGGACATAGTGTGCCGCTATATAAAAAGGATTAGTGCGACCAGATATCCTATGTTGAAAGACACGATGTTAAGCCCGTTGCCTACCGGCAGATCTCGCGAAAGAAAATGCCATCGCCCATTAATACACACTTCACATCAGAAGGAAGTTGCGCTATGCGAAGCTGCAAGTCTTCCGGATCATTAAGCGCATAAACCGGGATATGGTCGGAGGCTTTATAAGCGGGAAATGCTTTTAATATCCAATCGCCCGAAACGTTATCAGGGGCATGCTCGCTTGCGGTATCGGTGTTTCCGGGCAGGGTGTACATCTCTTTAGCAGGGATGTCGGTAGCAGGGAAATTAAGGATCTTTTCATCGGGGCTTGCGATACCTGAAGAAATGAATATCGGCACCTTTTTGGAAACGGCCTGCAGAATAGCGTTCTCAGTGCTCACATAAATATTCAGCGCTTGTGCATGGCGGGCGGTTAGCTGCTCACCAATAAGAGCGGAAAATGCATTGCCCGTCACACCAATAAATAAAGTCATTGTGCTGATCGCCCCTACTAAGCGATAACGGCCAGAACCAAGCAGCTCATTAGTGGCCGAAATGATCATCAAAGCAACAACGGGAACACAAAAACACGTAAGGCGGGCCTCCCCTATTGCCAGCCTCCCGGTCGAAAATAAGATCAGTGTCAAAACAACAACCGATACACAGTACCAGCTTATATAGTCTACCTTATTCCAGGTTGCTTTCTTCAATGATCTGGCGCTAATAATAACGGCATTAATAAAACCGAGCACCCCCAACATCCCGAAGATCAGTTCAAACAAAATGCCCGCACCACATAATGCAAAAAGGTTGTAAAAGGCGGTAAAAAACTGGTAAGGATGAAACCCGTGCTGCATCATTCTATAGTCCCAGTAGGCGTGCATCCCTTTCTCGTTCATTAGCCGCGAGGCATCAACCCGGTAAAAAACAGCTATTGCAATTGCAGACACCATTAGCGGCAACCATATCCTGACCAGGAACCTCTTTGCATCAAGCCACCTATGCTGCCGGAGCTGCATAATGCTCTGTAGCAGCGCGATTATAAAGACAGGCGCTATTATTATCGGATAAGTATAGCTAAAAAACGGCGCTATCAAAAAACTAGCACACAATAATATATAACGTTTACCCGGCGGCTTGGGGCTATGTGCCGTTTGTAACAATTCCAGTAGCTGCCAGATGGATAATACGCCCAGCAATATATCCATGGTGTATTGCTTTACCTGCACAAAATAGTCGGTAAAAGTAGGAGATGCCGCAATGATCAGTACAAATAAGAACCGGCTTACCTCGTTGTGCCGGAACAGCCGCGCCGTTAAACGATAAGCAAAGAAAATTGTGAGCGTACCGATTAAGAAGGAAGGAAAACGCAGCGAGAAATAACTGTAGTCGCAAACCGATGAAAACGCCTTGATGATCTCCAGGTAAACCCTTGGGAACTGTTGCATAAAATCGAGATCGCCCCACAGCCCGGCCGCATCTTTGTACTTCAGATTGTATATGATCCGCCATTCGTCTATCAGCAAAGGCTTTATCTGGGCTAACACCAGTAGGCCGCCCCAGCATACAATAAATGTAAGCGTGGTGATGCTTGCATAGCGCATTATTTTATTGGCATTCCGGGGAAGTAATATCATCGCTTTTCACCTTAACAACTTTAATAATACCAAACTTTATTGATAAAATATATTTGCGAGTATTTATAAACGTGAAGAACGCGTCTTTCGTATATACTATTTGCGAAAACGCAATGCTGTGTGTGATTTGCATTATTTGACATAAGGAGGCATGGGCTATACCCGTATTTTATAGGTTCGGGACGGGTCTTTCATTTTAACCATGGACCTACTGAATCCTTGATCATTTTCACCAGGTCAGAATCCATGTATTGATATTCATCGGGAATATTGAGTACAATGATTTTCTTCTCCATATCAAACCTCGATAATAATATTTCCTTATGCCGTTTCTCCATTACAAATACCTGGTCCGCCCACTCAAGCAATTTCAAACTTATTTTTACCCTCGCTTTGTCAGACGTACCAGCAGAACGTGCAACATAGAGCGCGTGGTCTTTAAAGATCGCCTCGGCAGTCGGGCTGCGCCACTGGTTTCTGCTGCACACAAATAAAATATTCATAATCAAAATGCGGAAAGTAAATTCAAAGAAACACTTTATTGTTAATTGATACGCTCAATTTTAACTTTTACAATTACCTCAAACTAGTGAAACCGCCCGTGTTTTATTATATTTGCCAGCCCGAACATATATAGGTTAATGCGCAGTATCTTCATAAAGGAAATAAACTCTTTCTTCAGTTCCATAGTGGGCTATGTGGCGCTCCTCGTTTTTTTAGTCGCCTGCGGCCTTTTCCTGTGGATCATTCCTGAATACAGCATCCTTGGCTACGGCTATGCCTCACTTGACCGTTTTTTTGCAATAGCGCCGTGGCTGCTTTTATTGCTTGTTCCGGCGGTAACCATGCGCTCCTTTGCAGATGAATTCAGAACAGGGACTATAGAATGGCTATCCACCAAGCCGGTCACTGATATTGAGATCATCCTCGGCAAATATTTCGCAACACTTGCCCTCATCGTCTTTGCGTTGCTGCCTACGCTCATTTATGTATTTACGATCAGCAACCTTTCATTTCCCGATGTGGGCCTTGACACCGGCGCACTGACAGGCTCTTATATCGGCCTGTTTCTACTGGCAGCTACATTTGCCGCAGTGGGCGTTTTTTGCTCATCGCTTACCGCCAACCAGGTTGTGGGCTTCCTCATCTCGCTGATGGCCTGCTACCTTTTATACACCGGCTTCGAGCAACTAAGCAAACTGCCCAAATTTTCTGAAGGCATAGATTACTATCTGAGCATGACCGGTATGGAGTTTCACTATAATTCCATAAGCAGGGGGCTGATAGATACACGCGATATTGTTTACTTTTTGTCGATAATAGCATTGTTTGTTTCATTAACGCGTTTCTCGCTCAACCGGCGGAAATAAAAATTTGAAAGAGGGGTACTAGTAATAATAAAAATGGCGGTAACAACACCAGGTAAAGACCAACGGCGAAAACAGGCTACTATCCGCATAGTGATAATGGCGTGTATATTGATCTGTGTCAATGTACTGGCTTCTTATTTCCATACCGGCCTCGATCTTACCAAAGAAAAAAGGTTCTCATTGTCTTCATCCACAAAGGACATGCTGCGCAACATGAAGGAAGTAGCCGTCGTAGACGTCTATCTGAAAAGCGAGAATAAGTTCCCGGCTTATCTGCAGCGTATGCAGGAGTCTGTGCGTGAGCGGCTTACCTCGTTCAAAGACATTGCAGGCAACAAGATCATATTCCGGTTCATCGACCCTTTTGAAGGCAAAAATGATGAGGAAAAAAAAGCAGTGGCACACGACCTTTCCAATAAGGGCATCCGCTACTTCGAGCTCACACAAACAGGCGATGCTGCTTATTCCATGCAGGTCTTCTTTCCCTATGCCCTTGTGCAGTACAATGGGAAGGAAATGCCCGTAATGCTACTGGAAGACCCGCCGGGGAAGTCTGCAGCAGAAAAAATAAACTATGCCGAGGCATTGCTCGAATACAAATTCGCGAACGCAATTAATCAGCTGGAACGCCCTGCGCGGCCACGCGTGGCCTATCTAATGGGTAATGGCGAAGACCTCGGCATACGCACCTATGATATGCTGGCCAGTCTGCCCCGCTATTACGACCTGGACACCGTGGACCTGATGCACACCGTGCATATACCGCTGGCATATGATGCCATTATTATCAACCAGCCGAGGGTGACCTTTACCGGCCCGGAGAAACTGAAAATAGACCAATACATCATGCACGGTGGTCATATATTGTGGAACGTTAGTCCGCTCGATGCATCAATAGACAGCCTTGATGCCCACCCGCCACAGATCATGGCTATGGAGTATGGCCTGGACCTTGATGACCTGTTATTCAAGTATGGTGTCCGGATCAATAACGATCTTGTTGAAGATATGCAAAACCTGCAGCTGCCACGTATCCTCAACGGCGGCCCTGCAGAAATGCACGACTGGATCTTTTTTCCCAAGTTGAACCCCACTTCAGAGCACCCTATAGTGCGCAACATGGACTTTATCTTCGGCAAGTTTACGAGCAGCATTGATACGCTGCTTAACGTTGGTGTCAAAAAAACAGTACTGCTGCAAACTTCCAAATACAGCCGGGTAGCTACTGCGCCAGTACGCGTGAGCCTGAGCGTTATGAACTTCCCGATGGACAAAGAAAACTTCAATAAGCCCTACCGCCCGGTAGCTGTCTTACTGGAGGGTAAATTTACATCGGCTTATAAAAACAGGCTTGCCCCCGAATACCTGCATGTGCTTGATTCGATCGGGGAGCCGTTCAAACCAGTTAGCGACAGTGCCACCAGCATGATCGTTTCTTCGGTTGGCGATCTTTTCGGCAATGACTATTCTACTGCCAAGGGCATATTGCAAATGGGCTATTACAAATACGATGGTCAGTTTTACGCCAATAAAATGTTCCTCCTCAATTCCCTGCAATACCTCACCGACCGCTCCGGAATACTCGAAGCGCACTCCAAACAAGTAAAGTTGCGACTGCTGGATGAAGGCCGGGCCAAAGATGAGAAGACACAGTGGCAGGTCATCAATGTAGCAGTGCCCATCGCGCTGGTGCTGGTATTCGCATCCGGCTACTTTTTCTTCCGGCAGCGGCGCTATGAAGTAAAGCCCGCAGATGCTTCCCTTCAAAAACCCAAAACCTTATCATAAATGCGCAAGACAATCTTATATCTCGTCATTCTTGGTCTGCTGGGTTTTGGCATCTACTACTTTCTCTTTAATAATCGTGGCAGCAACCCATACGGCGATGCAGAAGCGGGCTTCCAGGTAAAGGACACCGCCAATGTAGGGCGTATATTCATTGTATCCAACGATGGCGAATCTGTGCTGATAGACCGTACAGATTCCTGCTGGCTGGTAAACAAAAAATACAGGGCACTACCCAGCGAAGTGAACCTCGTACTCACCACACTGGCACAGCAGGCACCACTATACCCCGTGACCCAAAATGCCTACGAAAATGTAGTGAAGAGCATGGCTACCGATGGTATTAAAGTGGAGCTCTATGACCGGCAGGGCAAAAAAACAAAAGTGTTTTATGTAGGCGGCGCATCTGTAAACAATACAGGCACCAATATGCTGATGGAGAATGCCAAAATGCCCTACGTAGTGCAGGTGCCTGGTTTTGTGGGCTACATTACCGCACGCTACGCCACCCGCCTCACCGACTGGCGCGACAGAACAGTCTTCAACATTCCTGCCAATGAAATAAAAAGTATCTCGGTGCAATATGCAGGCAAGCCCATCAACTCCTTCACGCTCACCCGCGACAAAGACTCTATAACTGTACATGCAGACGAGAGCCTGATGAAGGGCCTGCAGGGCCAGAACCCGCACAGGACAAGGGCCTACTTCACCTACTTCTCGAATGTGAACTGCGAAGGCTACCTGAATGGCCTCAGCGACATGGACACAACCATTAAGACAGCGCCAAAACAATCTACCATAGATATTCTGGGGCTGCATGGCCAGCACCAACATGCAGAAATATTCTGGATGGCGCTGAACAAAAGAAGTAAGAATATACTTACCGCAAACCCGGATGTGCCCGACGATTTCGATTCTGACCGCCTATACGCCATTATCAACGGTGGTAAAGACACGGTGATGATACAGCAGTACGCCTTCCGGAATATCTTTCACAAGGCTTATGAATTTTTCCAGGACAGCAAACCCCACGACCCCAAAAAGGACCAGCTGAAGAACAAGACAAATGTGATGGTGCATAAGCATGCTTAGTAATTAGTAGATAGTCGTTGGTAGATAGTTGTGAGTCTAAAGTTTGTGGTTTGTTCCAACTCACGCTTGGCGATCCTAATACTCACTCCGCTATACCCGCCAGATCATCAAAGTCGAGGTCTAATACTTCGTAATCACGGTCATTATGCCATTGATAGTGCCACCATTCATCCGGCACTATACCAAATCCATATTTCCGCATGGTGCTTTTTAGCAGCCGGCGATTTGCCAGCACCTGTGCAGGCAATTGCAGAAAAGAATGATGGGCTGTATCCGTAAAGCTATCGAACGGTGTGCCCATATCGAGTTCTTTCCCTGTTTTCAGATCAATGATCGTGACGTCGACAGCCAGCCCACGGTTGTGATTGCTGCCCTTCAGTGGGTTAGCCGCATAACGCCTGTCCGGCACCAGGTGCCATATTTTGCAGGTAACGCCGAATGGCCTGAAGGCATCATATAGCTTTATGCCAAGCCCCTTTTTATTTAGTTCGTCCTGCACCTGTTTCAATGCGTTTGCAGGGGCCACACGCAGGTATGCCTGCGCATGTAAGTATAACATCTCTTTGGTAAAATTGTTTGTAGTGGCATACCGCAGGTCAAGGCGAAGGGCTGGGATCAGCCTTTTCAATGCCACTATTTTTTTAGATGGGTCCTCTTTTATAGACCGTAGCAATACGGCCTTGCTATCTATCGTTTTGGCTGCGGTCTTACATTTCTGTGCAACGCAAAAACAAGGCACAAGAGCAACGGCTACAGCTAAAAGGGCAAATATTCCTTTATTCATTCCTTGTTTTATCTGGTCGTTAAAAATATTACACTTTTATATTTTTTTATAGATTTATATTGCTAGACGGTTTACAAATCAGGCAGACATACAAATCGTAGATTATTTTATTACCTTTATTTCCAAAATCGACTAATTCAAAAACAATAGTTTTAACAATAATGAGGTTCTTAGCGGCACCATAGCCACGCTTCATTTTTGTAACTGAACGATAACTTTAATAAACGTCAAATACAGATCAAATGAAAAAAGTTCTTAAGACCCTTATTTTAGTGGCTTTCGCGGGCTATGGCTAGACCCAGACGCACAAGATATTGAACGATTAGTTCAGCTATTTCATGCCAAAGCATTTGAAATCGTATCGAAAAATCAAACGACAACTGACACGCCCAACCAAGAATCTAATGAAAATCTCGTTCCTAAGCTTTTTGAAGAGATTAAAATTATGTTTGAGAAGCTTCCTTCAAGAATTGAAAACAATAATGATCCAGAATATAGAAGAAGGAAAAGGAAGTTCCATCCAATGATGATTCAAGAGTTTATGCATATGGGTATGGATATTAAAGATTCGGACTTGTCATTCCTTGTCATGATGAGCTTATACAAAGATGATTTCCCATGGTTGTATGAAATTGGTCTTGATACATACAGGGGTCTGAAATCTGCTAAAAATCTGAATGAAAAGAAAAAAATTATTTCCTCCTTCGAAAGAGCATTTGATATGCTTGGACACCCCTTATTGAGAGACATGTACAGCAAATCTGAAGACATGTACTTTATGATGAAAGACTCTCGCCATATAATGCACGAATATCTTCACAGGG
>CAIRTW010000215.1 GCA_903881585.1 uncultured Bacteroidota bacterium
AATGGGGTTAAGACAACTCTTACCCATCATCCCGAAGAGTCAATTAGAAAAATATATCTAAAGCTTATTTGTAGAGAGCCAGTAGGGGAACGCGTTCTTGATAATCAATTAGTTATGCTCAAAAGGTGTCAAACTCGAGAAAAACGTAAGGATAATCCACACTAATACTTTTCCATTTAACATCCACTTTTATGTTGACCAGGCGGAAAAAATGATTGTCATCACGAGAATAATGCACAGTAAACAAGATTTTAACACGCATTAAGAACGTTTAGAATTGTGTATTACCACAGTTACTTCGGAATCGTAACACGAAAATTAAAACGCCCTGTTCACCCCTATCACATAACGCAAGGTCGCATACTGGTTATTACCGTATGGCGGGCGGTTCAGGAATATTGGCAGGTCCAGGCGCAGTGTAAGCGGCCTTGCTTTCTCAAACACACCCCAGCTCTTAATAGTAAATGCAAATCCTACTCCCGCATCTACATGCACACTGCTCCATATAGTGCTGGGCGCAGTAAAGTAAATGTTCGATGGGTCGTAATAGCTCATTTCCATAATGCCCGCATCGCCAAACGCATATACGTTTGCATGAAGCCAGTTGCGCAGCAGGCGTGGCCGCCAGGGCATGTAGTTCTCCACATCCAGCTCCACATTAGCAGATGCACCGCTGCGTCCCTTGTACCCTTCCATTAAATTACCATTGCGCATGTCCGGAGCAAAGTAACCGGCATACCCCCTGAGCCCTAGCCCACCACCCTGCTGAAAGTGGTTCACATCATTACTGGAGATGCCTTGCCAGTCTGTGGGCATAAATCCGGTGCTGCGTGTGTACTTATTTTCCATTTCCTCCTCTGGACTCGCTCCAGCCATGTACAGCGCGCTTTCATAAGGCAGTTGGTTCCCAAGCCCATACCTCCCAAACAACCTGGTCCTTACCTCCAGCCTGCCTAAATAACTATAATTCACCGATTCCATTTGGGCATAAGCGTAGCTGAATGGCAATTCATCTTTTTCAAGAAACGGCGCCCGGAAGCTGAATGCATATCTGCCGGCTCCGTTAAAATAGTTGTAATGGTGTGCCCACTGGGCGTTCAGGGAATTATTTTTTCTGCCGGGACTGCTACTCCAGTCTCCAGGATCAGTAAGATAGTCTAGATCAGAAACCGTAGGCCGCCACATTGTTTGCGCCCACAGTTGCAGTGTATTATTCTCATTAGCCAGCCAGTTCAGCCCCGCCCTGTGATACCACAGCCCATCCAGGAACCTGCTGTTCAGCTGCACCTGCACTTTAGGCATATTACGGCTTACCGGCGAGAGGTAATTAAACGAATAGTTCACCGGCGCATAAGTGCTGTATGTTCCTTCGCCGGCATATGCTTCGTACTTGTTTTCCTGCAGTGCATGCGTATTCCACCACACTGTCGCATCTATCCTTTTGAGGGTGGACAAATAATCGCCCTCAAAGTGAACACCAGCCTTGATACCATCTATCGGGTTCCACCAAACATCCGGCCTTATATACATCCGGTATTTCTTCCGGTCAAAAGGATTGGCAAGCCCGCCATCCAGTTTTATTTTTATCGCCTGCGGGCTCACCCACAAGCCCCTCGTCTTATAGTTGTCCACCATATCCCTGTCTGCAAACCGGTTGGTGGTATCTATTTGCACACTCCTGATGCCTCCCGGTATTTGCACCGTAGCTGTATAATCCGGGTCCAGCTTACCCCATCCATACCATCTTGGCAATTTGGTAGCAGCGGTCTGCTTTTCAAACCAGGTATTGGGGATATAGTAGCTGTGTTTCGATCCGTCCTTTGCCGTCACCGTAAAATCTACCGGCATCTGCATTTCACCCTTCCGGTGAAAGTTGATAGCATAAGCATCCTGGCCGTGGATCCTGTGAATGCCGCCCACGCTATAGTCAAGTGTCTTTGTTGTCTCAAACCATTCGTCAAAGAACCAAGAAAGGTCTGCATGAGTAAACTGTATCACCGATGCACGGAAATCTTCAAAGTATGGATGTGCAAATTTCCATTGCTCAAAATAGTGGTGTATCGTTGCCTCAAACAGCGAATCTCCAAGCACATATTGCAGGTTATAGAGCATAGAAGCAGTTTTGTAGTAAACAGTACCGTACCCACCTCCCTGGCCCAGGGCACTGTGAAAATCATCTGAATGCGTATTCAATGCCAGTTCTGTTTTATTAAGCGCGCTGTTTGTGTAGCTGTTAAGTATAGTCCTGTCCAGCACCAATGTTGGTTCTGCAAAAAGGCCCCTGTAGCCTTTCGGCTTGCCAGCCATCTGCGTATCTCCGTCTATAAGGCGCAGGCCCCATGCAGTGAGAAACTGCGTGAACCCCTCGTCCATAGCTGCGCGGTAAGTCTCGTTGCTGCCCACCTGCCCGTAAAACCAGTTGTGCCCTATCTCATGCACAAACAGGCCTCTGTAGCCTGGCTCTCTGCCGCCATCCATAGTTATCATCGGGTACTCCATGCCGTCCTGTGCGTCGGCAGCCACTATTTTAGGATAGCAATACTGCCCTATGGTCTGAGAGAAAGTACTGATGATGCCGGCTATATAGTCAGGCGCATTCTGCCAGCCGGAGGCATGTGGCTCCTGCACTATGGCTACACAATCAATACCTCTCCAATGAGCGGTCCCTATCCGAAAAGAAGGGTCTGCTGTAAAAGCAAAATCATGCACATTGTTGGCTACAAAGTGCCATTGCTTCCTGTTCCCTGGTTGATAGGGTATAATTGTCGATGGCGGCTCGTTCCATTTTTTATTGGCAAAGTTCTTTATGTCCAGTTTGGCCCTTAGTGTGTCGGGCAGCACTTCTTCCCGGTTTTGTAATACGCCGCTTGCCTCCAGTATATAATTCGATGGGAAGTCCAGCGTCACATCATATAGCCCGAAGTCTCCGTAAAATTCCCGGTTCAGGTGCTGGTAAGTATCCCAGCCATGCATCCGGTCATAGACGCATATTTTCGGAAACCATTGGCAGCCATTATAGTGCATAAAGCCCCAGGCATTATACATCTGCATCCTTCTGCGCGTGGCGCCCATATCATAGTACGTGTCGAAGCTCATTTTTATCAACACCTTACCACCCGGCGCCAGGGGCGATGGCAAGTACAATTTCATGATCGTGTTATCCAGTTCCGTTTTTACTTCTTTACCGTCCGCAGTTATTTTATCAAGTACTATACCCAGCCCGGCTGCTTCCTTCTTGCCCATATGTGGCTTCACATTATTGGCCAGTTCCAGGTCATGGAGATGAGACCCTTTAATGAACGCATTCTGGAACAAATGAAAATACACAAAAGTGAGTGTATCCGGCGAGTTGTTCCAGTACGTCAGCTCTTCAGCACCCTGTATCTCATTATCCTGTTCCTTCATTCGCGCATACATCTTATAGTGTACATCTTGTTGCCAATAGGCTGCGTCCGGTTTGCGGTTGCCCCAGTAATAGGTATTATCCTTATTCCGGTACGCATTGTCGCCCAGGCCCGATACTTCCACTGGCTTCGGAACAGGATTGTATAATTGCGCGCCGGCATTGCAAAAAGCAAATAATACAAAAACAATAAAAAAAAGCATGAGCCGCATAGCAGTAATTTTTTGCAATAAAAATAGAATTAAAAACGGAGGGAGCATCATTCCTTTTTGCATCAACAACTTACACCACTTCACGCACCTTCAAAAAAAGATAAACAAATAGTTATTTACATATCCGTATATTTGCACCGATATTGATTTATTCATCAGAACTGAAAAAACATGAAAAAACATCTTATACTCACATTAAGCGCTGCTATCATCACTGTTGGCGCATTCGCACAGGAAGCAACTGCTCCGAAAGTAAAACCAGCCGCAGTATCCGCTGTTTCGGCCGCCCAGCCGGCTACACCGCAGAAAACGGCCGCACCTGCTAATACAGCGCTGCGCGCAAATGCAATAGCCGCTCCTGCCACGCCGCCTGCCGGAGCTACAGTCGCACCGAGAACGCTTAAAGCCGACCGGGCTACACCTGCGTTAAAAGCTGCACCGGTGCAGCCCTCCAAATAAAATTTATTTTATAATGCAAAAAAGCCGACCCTGATCCAGGGCCGGCTTTTTACATTTTTACGGGAGCCTTAGTTAGCATCGTAAATGGTCCCGCCCTCCGGATTCTTAGCTATTTGAGGGTGGCCTTTGTATCTTAACGCGCAGGATGAACCTATGTCCGTAGTAAGCTTCTCTACAGCAGAGATTTCGCATTTCCCCTGGCCTTTCATGGATACGTTAGCTTGAGTTGCATTAAGTGAAAAGGCCCGTATTTTATTGTCTCCGTCTGATGAGAACATCGCGATCTTTGCAGTTCCTTTATACATGTCAACGCTTGAATTTCCAACGGACTTGTAAAAGAGTTTATCCGTGTTTATATCGTCTATAGCTACAGTGCTGTTTCCTGAAATATCAATTTTGAAATCGGTTGTCGATATGGTGCCATGCACCTCCGCATTTGCTGCAAAAGATAAGTACAACCCGGTAAGTTCAGATACAGTAATCTCGGCAACAACATCCTTGCTGTCCATGCTCACATGTCCATCAAGATCTGACGTGATGAACAGGATATTGTTTTCCACTTTGGTTTTTATATGAGTGAGCAAATTGGAAAGCCCTCTCAGCTCGATTGCCGTCTTTGCTCCTTTCTTAACTGTTATCGACATCTTCAGCGGCAGTTCCGCCTGTATAGTGTTAAACGAGCCCACAGTTGGCGTCACAATGCTCGCCGGCCCTTCCTGTTTGATCACTTTGTCGTTATTGCACGATGCACTGCAAAGCAGTATCGCAATACAAGTTAAAAGGAAATTATTTTTCATACGCCAGTCTGTTAGTTTCGTTTATAATGATAAATTTAATAAAGTCATTCCATATCGTCCAAAGTGTTTCTCAATTCTGGCATTTCTGCTGCAATGCCGCATATTTCGCAGCTGAGTCCGGCACTCCTATTGACCTGTAATATAGTGCCAGCAACTGATAAGGCCCTGAATTTGTGCCATCAGCAGCTATTCCCATATGCAGGGCATGAACTGCTGAATCATTCTTCCCCATCTCAAAATAGCACCGCGCCATATTAGTATGTGGCGTTGCATAGTTAGCATTGATCGCTATGGCCTTCTTTGACCATTCCAGCGATTCAGGGAATTTCCTTTCTCGGTAATAGACATAAGCGAGGTTATTGATTGTTTTTTCATTGCCCAGAGACAATGCCAACGACCTTCTTTCATGTACTTCCGCCGAATCATATTGCCCCAGCATAATGTAGGTATTGCCCAGCGTGGCATGCGCATCAGCAAAATCAGGAGATAGCCCAATCGCTTTGTTCAGGTAATGGAGCCCCTCCTTTCTTATCCCATTCAGCTTTGCACTGTCTTCTTTCTCATTAGCCCCTGCCACGGTCATTTCCAGCTCCAGTCCTAAGTAATAATTAAGCATTGCCGAATTAGGGGCCTTCACAATATCAGCCTTATACAATGTATAATTATCCGCCCAGTCCTTGTTTCGCGCAAAGGTCATACCACCAAATAAGATTATCAATGGGATCATCACCGCCAGTGCTTTCGGGTTTTTCAAGTAAGTAAACGCATCTTCATTCGCCCCCGCAAATCGCTCTATGCCCAGCGCAGCCACAATACAAAAGCCCACAGATGCAAAGAAGAGCAAACGCTCCCCCATAGTGCCGGCTATCAGGAAAACGGTGTTGGAAAAAAGGAAGGTCGTAAAGAGGTAAAAGAAGATGCCAAAAGCCCACGGGTCTTTCTTGTTTTTCAGAAACCGTGAAATACCAACCCAGCTTATACCCCCATAAGCCAGCAGTGAGGCCCATGTGCCAATGTCCATAAAACCTGCGTACGGAATTGTGTTCCCGCCATACGTACACAGCAGTGGGTACGGTACAAAAAGCAGCAACAGGTACCTGCCCATTATCGTTATCTCTGTGGCTATCTTTATTGCAATGCCGGGGGCTACCGCCAGCATTTCTATACTGTTAGAGGCTTGATTGGCATTATACTCGCTAAGCACATGCGCCCTTATGCCCAGGAAAATAGCTGTGACTACAACGCTTCCAACAGCAATAAATACTCCCCGTTTTCTATCATCATTTACATAAAATAAAAACAGCAGCACGATCACCGGCAGCAACCCTATTACCGTTTCTTTCGACAAATAGGCAAGAAACAAAGAAGCAGTCCCCGCCAGCAGTTGCAGGATCCTACCCCACTTCATGTAGCCTATGAACAGGTTTAGCGACAAAAAGCCAAAGAAGAAACACAACAACTCATCACAGCTTTTTATATTGGCAACTACCTCCGTATGAACAGGGTGCAACGCAAATATCAGTGACGCTATAAAAGCCACTCCTGTTTTCTTACGTTCAAAAAAACGATCAAGAAACAAGAACAGCATAATGACACATGCCGCATACAGCAGTATATTAAGCCAATGAAATGGCCCCGCATTCATTCCAAAGAACTGGTAGCCGGCAGCCAGCATTACCAGGGGCAACGGCCGGTAAGTATCATCGGGGAAAAAGCTGTACCCGTGCATATGCGGCGTTGATAGCAGTTCCGGAATACCCTTCGTTCCCTGCATCACAATAGTATTCTCCTTCAGCACCATCACATCATCCAGTGCAAATCCGTTCTGCAATGTGTTTGCATACAGTGCCACCACAACAACAGCCAGCAAGGCACACAGCAATATAGATCGGCTCCTGTCATACTGCTTTACCGGCTCATGCTCCGACCGGTCCATTGCTGGCGCCCCTGGTTTAGGTACTATTTTCTTCGCCCGTTTATCGGCCATATTCCATTATCATTTTTCCGGCAATTATAAATATAGGGCTTTCATTCACATACCCACACTATATGTTCGGGGTTTGTGAAAATACCCCCTTTGGGGTACTTAAAACAATTAAAAACAACCTATTTTTACAAGCTAAATCAAAATAAAAATATGAACAAAAAGTTCATTGGCATAATTACCGCCGCGTCCGTTTTCGCAGCCTGCAACCAGCCATTGCACAAAGAAGGATCAAAAGAAGATGTGCTGACTGCACACTTGGATACTACAGTAAGCCCGAAGGACGATTTTTTTGCCTATGCCAATAATGGCTGGATAAAAAACAACCCCATACCCGCCGATGAAACCGCCTGGGGCGTTGGTGAGCTGGTGCAAAAAGAACTCTATGCAAAACTGAGGAAAATAAACGAAGATGCACTTGCCCGGAATGATCAGAAAGGCACAGGTAAGCAGATAGGCGATTTCTGGTTTAGCGCCATGGATACGGTAGCAATAGAAAAGAACGGAATTGAACCATTGCGCGAAGAGATGAACAAGATAGCAGCCATCCAAAACAAAGATGACCTGATGACGCAGGCCGCTCATATGCACACCTACGGTTCCAATGTCTTTTTTGACGAAGGTGTGGCACAGGACCCCAAACACAGCGATGTATGGGCTTACAATATGACGCAGGGTGGCCTTGGGCTACCTAACCGCGATTACTATTTCAACACAGATGAGCGCACAGCAAAGATCCGCGCAGAATATCCTGCTTATGTTGCCTCCATTTTCCGGCTTATGGGTGCCAGCGATAAAGACGCTGATGCAAAAGCAAAAAAAATGATCGCTCTGGAGACCACTCTGGCCCGCTCTTCCCGCAAATTGGAAGACCTCCGCGATCCCTATACCAATTACCACAAGATGGCTATCAAAAACATGTCCGGTCTTTCCCCCGGAATGGAATGGCCTAAATACCTCACATTAATGGGTGTAAAGTATGTGGATAGTGTCATCGTAGGCCAGCCTGAGTTCTATGCAGCGCTGGGCAAGGTGATTTCCACAACAGATTTACAGACGCTCAAAGACTATATGTCATTTCACCTCGCGGTGACATTTGCAGGCTATTTAAGTAAACCCATTGCCGACGCCACATTCAATTTTTACGGAAAAACCATACATGGCGCCCAGGAACAGCACGCCCGCTGGCGTCGCGCACTGGATGCCGAAGAAGGCGCCATAGGCGAGGCACTCGGCCAGCTGTTCGTCAAAGAATATTTTGACGTAACGGCAAAAGCACGCTATGAGGTGATCGTAGAGAATGTGCGCAATGCATATAAGGCGCGGATAGAAAAACTGACCTGGATGGACGACAGCACCAAACAGAAAGCTATTCACAAGCTCACCACCATACGCAAAAAAGTAGGCTACCCCGATAAATGGAAAGATTTCTCGAACATGAAGATAGACCGCGGACCGTATGCACTGAATATGATGCACGCCAACCTTTGGTGGAACAACTACCAGATGAACAAGCTGGGCAAAAACGTGGACCGTGATGAATGGGATATGACCCCTCAGACATATAATGCCTACTACAACGAATCTAACAACGAGATCGTGCTGCCCGCAGCTATGATGACCGTGCCCGGCTACAAAGATGCCGACCTGGATGATGCACTGGTATATGGCTACACCGCGGCCTCTACCGTAGGCCATGAGATCACCCACGGCTTCGATGACCAGGGCCGCAAATTCGATGAGCATGGCAATTTACGTAGCTGGTGGTCCGATGGAGATACTGCTCATTTCGTAGAACGCGCAAATGTACTGGTACAGCAATTCAACAAGATGGTACCCATCGACACCACGCACATCAACGGTGCAGCCACACTCGGTGAAAACCTTGCGGACCTTGGAGGTATACTCATTGGCCTTGATGCATTTAAACAAACTGATGCCTATAAAAAGGGAGAAAAGATCGCAGGGCTTACTCCGCTCCAGCGCTTCTTCCTCGGCTATTCCCTTGGCTGGCTCATGGAAGAGCGCCCTGAACGTGTAGCAAACCAATTGCACACTGACGTGCATTCACCTGCCAAATACCGCGTCAACGGCCCGTTCCCTAACGTTCCCGAATTTTACGAAGCATTCGGCATAAAGCCCGGCGACAAAATGTACCTGCCCGACAGCTCCCGTGTACACCTCTGGTGAATAACCGGAATAACATTACTTCACAAAAATGCCGGGCAACAATCGCCCGGCATTTTCTATGACTACTAATGATCTGTTTCTTGTTATACTCTTTGCAGACTTTGCCTGATTTTCTAATAAATTCCTCACTCGCGACTATCTTACTATCTACTATCTACTACCTGGCCACAACCACCTTTTCACTATGACACTTATCACCGCTCTTCACATCCACCAAATAACTTCCTTCAGGAATATCATTAAACGTCACAATTGCAGTTCCTGTCTTCGTTGCCACTACCCTGCCCAAAACATCTATAACGCTCACATGAGCAATACTGCCTGTCTCGGGTACATCCACCGAAAATGCCCCAGCACACGGATTAGGATAAACCTTCACCCCCGCAGCGCTGCCGGAAACCGAAGCCACCGACGATGCATTGTAACTCACCAGTCTTATCACATTGTTGCCATAGTCGGTAATGTATATTCTGCCCCATCCATCTGCCGATACACCACTCGGAGAGTTTAGCTTTGCAGCCGTTGGCACACCGTTATCTCCGGTGTAACCATTGGTACGCGGAATCCCGGCAAACACACGGATAATACCCAGCGAATCCACCCGCCTTACTGTATTGTTTCCCTCATCGGTGATATACACGCCCCCTGCATTGTCAACAGACACGCTAGAAGGAAAAGACAATTCGGCATAGGCTGCCGGTCCGCCATCACCCCCGAAACCGGGATACCCGATACCTGCAAAGGTTATGATAGCACCAGTTGAACTGATCACCTTGCGCACCGCATTGTTATTAATGTCCGCTATATATACATTGCCCGCAGGATCTGTTGCCACACCCGATGGATTAGAAAGCTCCGCATCCACGGCAGCGCCGCCATCTCCGCCGTAGCCATAAGTGCCATTACCCGCTATAGTATTAATAATTCCGGCTCCGTTTACCTCACGCACTACCGAGTTGCCAGCATCCGCTATATACAGGTTCCCTGCACCGTCCACAGCAATACCTTGTGGATCATTCAGGGAGGCAAAGTTCGCCGCACTCCCGTCACCGCTGTATCCTGAGATATTATTGCCTGCATACGTATTGATAGTCCCGGCAGTGCTCACTATACGGATCACATTGTTACCATTATCAGAGATATACACATTACCCGCAGCATCTGTCGCTACCCCATACGGATGGTTCAACTGTGCTGCCGGGGCTGCGCCGCCATCACCGCTATACCCCGCCGAGTCAGTTCCCGCAAAGGTGGTAATAACCCCCAGCGGATCTACTCTGCGCACCACATTGTTATCCTGGTCTGCTATATATACATTACCAGCCCCATCAAAAGCCACGCTTTTACAGCGGTTCAGCAGGGCCATTTTGGCAGGGCCGTTATCACCTGCATATCCCTGGGAACCGGAACCGGCAAACGTACTTATGATCTGCGCATTGGACCGGACACCTGAAAACCCCGCAACCGCGACTAATAATAATGAAAGGTATTTTTTTGATCTCATAATATGCTGCATATTGGTATAGATACCCATAAAGATATAGGTATTTATTAAAAAAAGATTGCACCAGCCAATTTTGGTCTGCCGCCTACCTCAAACTCCCAACTATTTACTATCTAATATTTACCCTCCACCTTCAACTTTTCTACCTTCCACTACCGACTATCTACTATCTACTATCTCCCTGAACTTTAGACTTTCTGCCCCTTAAAGCGCCAGCTTATTCTTAAAGAAAGCCTTAGTCATGCCCCATGCCTCCAGTGCCGCCTGCGGATGGTAAGATGGGCGTTCATCACAAAAGAAAGCATGGTCGGCATAAGATATTTCCACGTTTATATAATCTTTGCCCGCAGCTTTCAGCGCATCCACCACCGTTTGCACGTGCTCCGGCTTTATGTGCTGGTCTTTACCGCCCCAGAACATCAGCTGAGGCCCATGCAGTTTACTTGCAAGGTCTGCGACCATATGAGTTCCCCCACCGTAAAACGAAATGGATCCTGCCAGCGGCACCGCACTGTTAGCAATGAATGCCACCCTGCCACCTAAACAAAACCCCACACAGCCTATCTTATTTTTCCGCACATTATCCTGTGCAGCCAGCCAGTCGTAGGTTGCTTGTACATCATCAATGATCAACTCAGTTGTCATAGCCTGGTAATGCGGCATCACAACAGCAAAATCGCCATAGGGCGCTTCAAAACCTGCAGGTGCAGTGCGGTGAAACAGTTCAGGAGCTACTACCAGGTAGCCCTCACCAGCTATTTTATCCGCCAGTTTGCGTATGTGGTTATTCACCCCATATGCCTCCTGAAACAGCATTACAGCAGGAAACGGTCCGTTGCCCCAGGGCCTTGCCACATAGGCATCCATATCGTTGGCATTCTTTACAGAAAGTGTTATGATTCTTGACATGATGGATTTTTTTTGAAAAGTAATAATAATATTTGAAAAGATACATCCCTCGCGCGGTCTGACATACTTCAAATTATTAGACTACCTTAGAGTGGGCTTCCTGAGATACAATCTAACAGCCAAAGATGAAAATACTTACGCTATTTTTTTTATTGCTAACCCTTCAGTTAAAAGCTCAGGATGAAATTTCAGGTAATTATGGTGATTATTTTGGTAGTTCATTGAAAATAAGCGCAGACTCAACATTTCATTATGTCTGGGGTATTGACTTGATGAGTAGCTGGACGAACGGCAAATGGAAAATGATTGGTAAAATTGTATATCTCGAACCAATTCTGATATTCGACACTGTTAGGTATAAAGATAGTAGCACAGGTGTCCTAATTGATACGTTAGTACTTGCATCCGACGAAAGCCCCAAATTAATAACTAATCTCGGAGATTTTACACTACAAGAACTATCTACCGGTGGTCAAAATAGGTACCGTGTTCCAGATAAGCTTTATTATAAACCGGGCAAATTGTTTGCTTTTGATAAGAATGACAAGCTTATTAAAAAGAAGCGACGAGGTTTTTGGTCGAAGAAAAATATCCTCCTTACTTTATCAAACAAAAACCCGCATGATTGTTGCGTACTAAGGGGTAAACAGCATCTCGAGGCTAAAAACTTATTCACAGCACAAAGCCCAGAAAGGTCGAAATCTACCAGCCCAGGGTGAAGCCCTGGGATACGCAACACATCCGCAACACAAGCCCTGAAGGGGCGTAATCCACCAACGACAATTGACACCATACAAAACGCTTCAAAGTCGAAAATATATTCACAAGAAACTCCCCTTTAGGGGTGGGGGTTTGAATAATAATTATAATCCCGCAGCAACTGCTCCAGGAAATCAAGCGGATAAAGGTCAGACTCTATGCCCAGCACCTTTTTTATCTTCTGCGCTACATCTATTATATAGTGGTCGGTCTCTTTAGTGCCCGTCTTTAGTGTTAGCAGATTACGTATCCCGTTTATGTCCCGGTCCGATAGCCGCATCACCTGCGGAAACAACGGCTGGTAAGCATCTTTATCTATCTCCAGGTATATCGTCTCGCTGATGTTGGCCCTGTAGTTACTGTCTATCACCACCGTACCCGCTGCAAAATCCCCCAGCCGCTGCCCCTTTGCAGAGATCACTACCGACAGAAAATCCGGCAGATACACGATCATAAAAATCAGCAGCACACCAAAATTCTGCAGGATAAAATAAGGTATGATAAAAATGAACAGGTTGCCGATGCACAGTATCCACCGGGTTATATACTGCCCCCACGTTGGCTCGCGGCCCTCTGTATCTATTACTTTTATTCCAGCCACTTTTTTACCCAGCGTTTGGCCATTCATCATCAGCTCAAACAGCAGCTGATACAACAACACCGGCAGCACTACCATAAAAAGCATTGCTGCCGTGCTTATCCCCTCCCCCAACCCGAACATAGGAAAAATAAAAAGCAGCACGAGCACATAATACACGCATATGATCACTATATCAATAAACCACGCGAGCAGTCGCTTGCCAAACACAGCAGTTTTGAACTCCAGGTCTATATTGAAGGGTGTACCTACGGTAATACTCGCCATTGCGTGAAAATACTAAAAAAATGATTCACCCCTTTTTATCGCAACTGTCTTTAGCCTCTGCCTCAGCAATAACTCTTACTTGCGCTTTGCGGTCTTAAAAACGAAATGAGAAAATTGCCCGTCCGAACGGATTGGCCGACCGGGCGAGCTTTGAGTCTTTCCGAGAAACCTTTCCCCGGCGAGGGATTTTTTGCTCCCAAAACGAAGTCGAAGCACAAAAACCTTATCTTTGTCCGCCCTTGAATATTAGGGTTTAATTTCATGAAACGATTATTTTTCGCCGTTGCCATCGTGTGCTTATTTTTAATGGACAGTTGCTCTACAAAATTCAATGTAGCCGCCCCATACAAAAACATTACCGTTATCTACGGATTCCTCGACCAGGCAGATACTGCCCACTATATCCGCATCCAAAAGGCTTTCCTCGATAACAACAAAAGCGCCCTCACTATGGCGCAGACTCCCGATTCAAGCTTCTATGCCAGTCTCAACGTAAAAATCGAAAGAATAAATATTTACGCCACTACACCCGGCATACACGACACTATCCATCTCAATCGGGTTGATCTCAATCTCGAAGGCTACCCCAAGCAGGCCGGAGTTTTCTTCAATTCGCCTAATTATGCCTACAAATTTACTGATGCCCTGGATGCGCATTACTCTTACCGCATAGTTGTTTACAATGCCGCCACAGGCGAGACCGATTCTGCCGAATCACCCGTTATTGTTGATAACGATCCACTTGCATTCAACATACCATATCTCGACGATTCCTTGTCCAATCGTGCCGGCCTTAGTTTTTTCGGTACGCCTATTAATACAAACGACGTTCTGGACCTCGGCGGCACTTATACCATCCCTAATTACGGTACTTATAATTTTTATGGGCAATCCTCCCCTGCCAAAGTCGCCCAGATGATCTTAAGGTTCAACTGGGTTGATTCTAACTATGTTACCCATGCCACCACCAGCCATTATGCTGATGATGACTTAGGGCTTGTTCCCCTTGCCAGCAGCGCCTTTGATATTACGCTAAACGATATCGATGTGTACAGCGCCATCAGGTCGGCGCTCGGCACCGCTCCGGCCAGCACTATGAGGTTATTGAACAGGTGTACGCTATTCGCATACCTCAGCACGCCAGACTATTACACTTACCAACAAATACAGCAAACTCAGGGCACGGGCCTTACGGGCAGCGAAATAGAACCTATTTATACTAACGTCAAAGGAGCTAATGCTCTGGGGCTCTTTACCTCAAGAGGCTCCCGTGTAGGTAACATCTCCATCAGCTTAGAGACTGTCGATTCACTTATTTCCAGTCCGCTTCTCTCAGATATTAATATCAAGGGCACAGAGTACTAACCTCCGGCATTGCCCGATTATTTACACAAACAAAAATGGTCCAAACATTCTGTTTGCGATCAAATTTTGTTGCTAAAACTCGACAATAAACTTATTGACAAAAGAAAAGCCGAAATTTGTGGGTTTCTTTCCTGGCAGTTACCACACTTTGGTATATTTCTTGTGGCTATTATACTTGCATACCTGGGTAAAAGTAAAATCACGACTTATAAATAATAAGAAAAACGATTTAAATCCGCTAAATCGTTATCGTGATACGAATGTGATACGTTTGTGATGTTTTTACATAATAACCGGCTGATAATCAATCAAAAAATTTTAAAATTTTCCCCTCAAAAAGTGTGATATTTTAGTCGCAACACAGAAACGCCAATAAATGATCCGCTTTATTCAATAGGATCTTGAATCGCAGAAAACCAGCAATTCCCCAATACAAACTCCCGCAAAAATCATGGTATCATTTTTAAGGACTATCATAAAACAAGGCCTGACATGAGTTGTTCCACATTGACTTATGACTTATTTACCCGCCGAAGCTATTTTTAGCG
This sequence comes from uncultured Bacteroidota bacterium, assembly GCA_903881585.1. GTDB lineage: Bacteria > Bacteroidota > Bacteroidia > Chitinophagales > Chitinophagaceae > Nemorincola. The sequence goes on from CAIRTW010000215.1 coordinate 14,996, forward strand.
AAGGAGGACAACTCAAACTGACACCCTTTCTGCCATAATTACCGAAAAAACAGAATGGCATATTCATTGATTAGGTAACAGAGAAGTCGAAAGACTCAGAAAACGAAAAATAAAATATAATAATAATTAGAATTACTATGGCAAAAATTATTGGAATCGATTTAGGAACTACCAACTCTTGCGTATCTGTTATGGAAGGCAATGAGCCCGTGGTTATTGCAAATGATGAGGGACGCCGCACCACCCCATCCGTAGTTGCATTTTTGAAAAATGGTGAGCGCAAAGTAGGTGACCCTGCAAAACGCCAGGCGATCACTAACCCCATTAACACCATACAGTCCATAAAGCGTTTCATGGGCCGTCGTTTTGATGAGGTGACAAATGAAATGTCGCATTTCACTTACAAACTGGTGAAAGGTGATAACAACACCCCACGTGTGGATATTGATGGGCGCATGTACACCCCACAGGAAATATCTGCAATGGTACTTCAGAAAATGAAGAAGACCGCGGAAGATTTCCTTGGTTATGAAGTGAAGGAAGCGGTGATCACCGTACCTGCATACTTCAATGACGCACAGCGCCAGGCCACTAAAGAAGCAGGTGAGATCGCCGGGCTCAATGTGCGCCGTATCATCAATGAGCCTACAGCAGCAGCGTTGGCTTACGGCCTCGACAAGCAGCATAAAGACAGCAAAATCGCCGTATTCGACCTTGGTGGTGGTACGTTCGACGTATCGGTACTGGAACTGGGCGATGGCGTATTTGAAGTAAAGTCAACCAATGGTGATACCCATCTCGGCGGTGATGACTTCGATAAAGTGGTGATGGACTGGCTCGCCGAAGAATTCAAGAAAGACGAAGCTATAGACCTCCGCAAGGACCCTATGGCATGGCAGCGCCTGAAAGAGGCTGCTGAAAAAGCAAAGATCGAACTGTCCTCTTCACAGGAAACGGAGATCAACCTGCCATACATCACTGCGGTAGATGGCGCACCAAAACACCTGGTTCGTAAAATGACCCGCGCAAAATTTGAGCAGCTTTCTGATAGCCTTGTTGAGCGTACACTGGAGCCATGCCGCAAAGCATTGAAAGATGCTGGCATCACTGCCGCTGAAATAGACGAAGTGATACTGGTAGGTGGTTCTACACGTATTCCTAAGGTACAGGAAGTAGTTGAAAAATTCTTTGGCAAGAAACCGCACAAGGGCGTAAACCCTGATGAGGTAGTGGCTATTGGTGCAGCCATACAGGGCGGCGTACTTACCGGTGATGTGAAAGATGTGTTACTGCTTGACGTTACCCCGCTTTCCCTCGGTATCGAAACGATGGGCGGTGTTATGACACGTCTTATTGAGTCAAACACTACCATCCCGACCAAGAAGAGTGAAACCTTCTCTACGGCCAGCGACAGCCAGCCTAGCGTGGAAATAAATGTAATACAGGGTGAGCGCCCTATGGCAAAAGACAACAAGGCCCTGGGTCGCTTTATCCTAGATGGCATTCCACCAGCGCCACGCGGCACACCGCAGATCGAAGTAATATTCGATATTGACGTAAATGGTATGTTGCATGTTACCGCTAAGGACAAAGGCACCGGAAAAACGCAGAACATACGCATAGAAGCAGGCAGCGGCCTCAACAAGGAAGAAGTAGAGCGCATGAAGAACGAGGCTAAGGCAAACGAAGCCGAAGATAAGAAAGTGCGTGAGCGCGTAGAAAAGCTGAACAAAGCCGATGGCCTGGTGTTCAACACAGAAAAGCAACTGAAAGAATACGGCGACAAGATACCCGCAGAAAAACGCGCTCCTATTGATGAAGCCGTTGAAAAGCTGAAAGCAGCTCAGAAATCAGAAGACCTCGATGGCATAGACAAAGCCGAAGAAGAATTGAATAAAGCATGGATGGCAGCCAGCGAAGAAATGTACAAGGCCGGCAATGCACCCGGCGCAGACGGTGGCGCACCACAAGACGGCCAGCACGCACACGCAGGCGGCCCCGAAGGTAACGTAGCTGATGCTGAGTACGAAGAAGTAAAATAATAACCCCAAACCCCTAATGGGGCTTAGGTTGAGAATAAAAGAAGAGCGGCTGGTCACAAGATCAGCCGCTCTTCTTTTCACTGCGCTGTACCGCCTTTCCCGCGCAGGTGGCATGACATAGTTTGCATAACCGCAGCATTGGCTTAATAATACACATAATGCAATAGTTGCCCCGACTTTCAAGTCGGGGATTAGATAAGGAACACAGCACGGTTTTAGCCCAAATCCTCGCGGGCATTTTCAAATTTAGAGCAATATTTTTCTTACCTTCAATACACAAAAAACAAACCGTATGGCAGTCAGCTACATTACAGATTCGTCTGGTAATCGAACCAGCGTGGTTATAGATATCGAATCCTGGAATACCTTTCTCCTATTTAATTCAGAAGCAGCAAGCCAATTGTGGGGTAACTCATTTATTAACAATCCTAAGCCTACGGTAAATATCTTCACCGGCGAGCCCATCAATCTCTTAGGCACAGAGAACTTTTCTGTTGATGGAACAGAAAATTAAACGAAGCCACTAAAGAAAAAATAATTTTGCTCAACCATCGTATTCAGCTGAAATCATAGAACAACGGCTAAATGCTTGGTTCCCCTTCAGGGGACAGGGGTGTCCAATTTCTTCAAACACTTCATCATATCGATCCCTTTCAGCAACACCCCGCCAAACAAGTCACCCTTCTTTTCTATCCGCTTCATAATGTTCTTAATAGTAAAATCCGATGGGTGCAAACCCTTCTTTACTTCCTTCCATTCCAGTGGAGTGCTCACCGTCGCCCCCGGCTTTGGCCGGAGGCTATAGGCACATGAAAGCGTTTGTCCTTTTCGGTTTTGCAGGTAATCAATATAAATGTTGTCCTTACCGCGCTTGCTCAGAGATCTTTCCAGGCTCGTGAATTCCGGCAATTGTTGCTGCGTCATTGCAGCGACTACATGCGCAAACTCTTTAGCCTGGTCATAATTGTATTTAGCGCCCAGCGGCACATATACATGAATGCCAGTAGCGCCGGAAGTCTTGGGAAAAGAAACCGCACCCGCTTTGTCCAGTATCTCCTTTATTACATTAGCGGTCTCTGTCACCTTCTCAAATGTATTACGTTCCGAAGGGTCTATATCCATCACCAGGTAATCCGGATTATCAAGGTGTTTAAGGCGCGAATTCCATGGGTTCATTTCTATGCAGCCCAGGTTAGCCAGGTACAGCAATGTTGGTTTGTCATTGCAGATTATGTAGTTGACGTCCTTGTTGGCGCTCTCGGAATATAGCGCGATATGCTTCACCCAGTCAGGCGCATTTAGCCCTGCATCCTTATGAAAGAATCCCTTATCTGCAAGCCCGTTCGGCATACGCAACAAAGACTCCGGCCTGTCCTTCATGTACTTGATTATGTGCGGATACATCGTGTTGTAATAGTCTATTACATCGCCCTTAGTGTAGCCTTCATCCGGCCAGAAGACCTTATCAAGATGAGTGAATGCCAGCTTCTTTCCACTTATGCTTTTAGTTGCTTCCATTGTTACTTGTTTATCTTTTTCCTTATGATCCTCAGCGCTATCATTATCCCTTATTTCCTCATGCACCTCTTCCGGAGCCTTGTCTATCCTGAGCCCCATAAACACCGGGTGTCGCCGCGTTCCTCCTTGAGTTACCTCGGCATATTTCAGGTTGCACACCAGCTTCGGCTTCACCCAGGTTACAGCTCCATTCAAAGGCACCTTGACACCAAATGGCGACTCCTTCGTCTTCAGCGGCTGCAACTTGTTATAAACATCTTTAAGTGTCTTTTCATTAAACCCCGTTCCCGTATGACCAATATAGACAAGCTTTCCCTTTTTGTAAAGTCCCAGAACCAGCGCGCCAAAGTATCGCCGACTGCCACCCGGCTCGGTATAACCCGCTATCACCGCTTCTTCCATGATCATATTCTTCACCTTAAGCCAGTCGGCAGACCGGGTGGCTTCCTTATATACACTATCCGCCCGCTTGGCTATCATCCCCTCAAGCCCCTGTTTCTTCACCAGTGCGAAAAAGTCCTTACCGCGCTCTTCTATGTGATCGCAGTATTTTACCAGGTCACTATCCGGCAGCAAAGTCTTGAGTATCTTCTTACGCTCCAGCAGCGGCGTCCCCTCTGTCGATTTACCACCTACCGAAAGGCAATCAAAAACATAGTAGCAAATCGGCGCTTCCCCACGTTGTTCATACTGTTGTATCAGTTGAAACGATGGCTTGCCATCTTTATCCAGCGCCACTATTTCGCCGTCAAGTACTACCTCTTTCTTTATTTTCTTAAGCTCCTCAAATATCGCCGGATAGTCTTCGCTGAGCGACAATCCATTCCGGGAGTAAAGCCGGGTTCTCTCCTTACTCACTTCTGCTATTGCCCTGTAACCATCCCACTTTATCTCGTATATCCAGTTAGGGTCATCAAACGGCACATCATGCAGTTTGGCCAGCATCGGCTTTATATAATGTGTAAACTTAGGGTTGCTGCTGCCGTGATAAGTCTGCGAATAAGATTTGGGAGTTTGCTGTTCTTGGTGTTGGTTTTTAAGAAGTACCTGCTTTACTTTTTTTTTACCACTTTGCCTTTATTGCGCTCGGCAGTATATGCCAGTGAGCTTTTTTTAGCATAGTCCTCACTATTGTAATCATCTTCAGTAGAGTACTTATCCCGGTGCTTTATCAGCAGCCAGGTCTTCTCATCTTTCTTCATATTCACCAGCGCAAAATCTCCTTTCAAATGCTTGCCGTGCATCCTGAATTTTATACTTCCGCTACGCAGATGTTTTGCAAATTCTTTTGGCGTAATAACCTCGGCCTCCTCATTAATAGGTTCATAGGTACCGTGGTCCCATACATCCACATGCCCTGCCCCGTAGTTACCTGCAGGTATATCGCCTTCAAAAGTGGCATAGTCTATCGGGTGGTCTTCAACCATCATCGCCAGTCGCTTGTCTTTGGGGTTCAGCGATGGACCTTTTGGCACGGCCCAGCTCTTAAGCGTCCCACCCAATTCCAGCCTGAAGTCATAATGCAGGTGGCTGGCGTGATGCCGCTGTACCACAAACGTCAACTTACCACTATCTTTCCCTTCCTTTCCGGAGGGTTCGGGTGTATCGCCGAAATTTCTCTTGCTGTTGTATTTTGCCAGACTCATTTAAGATGCTTTTTTCTTTGGTTCCAGGCTTGCCTTCAGTTGCTCCATCAGGTCCTTGCTCTTGTTGTGTATTATCTTGAATTTAGGCGTAGTTACTTTCTTGCCTTTCGCTTTAGCTTCTATTATCTTCATCAGATCATCATCGTAGGTGTCCTTGTACTTAGCCATGGAAAACTTCTTCGGCGTCAGCTGGTTTATCAGCGCCTGTGCCATTTTAAGTTCAGCCGGTTTCACGGTTATATCCTTGGGCAGTTCCAGTTCTTCATAGTCCCTTATCTCTTCGGCAAATCTCAGCTTCTGCAGCAGTATTACAGCGTCCTGCGGTTTCAGGATACAGAGGTTTTGTTTATTCCTGAGCACAAATTCCCCCAGTGCCACCTTGCCGCTCTGCTTCAGCGCTTCACGCAGCAATACATAGGCTTTCTCTCCACCTTTTGTGGGAGACAGGTAATAGGGCGTATCATAAAAAGTGGTGTCTATTACTTCTGTTTTCACAAACTCGTTGATTTCTATCATCTTGCTTTTCTTTGGGCTCACCTTCTCAAAGTCCTCATCTGTAAGCACTACATAGTCATCATGATACTTATATCCCTTTACTATGTTGCCCCATGGCACCTCTTTACCTGTGCTGGCATTTATACGGGCATAATGTATATTGGCATGTCCGTTCTTGTCCAGCATGTCCAGGTCCAGCGAGCTTTCCTGCGTAGCGCTGAAAAGCTTAATCGGTATGTTCACCAATCCAAAACCTATAGAACCTGTCCATATTGCGCGCATAACTCTGAATTAGAATTAACACAATAAAAAAAGTGTGCCTCCACACAGAAAAAACTTATGCTACTATCAATAGACTTTACCAGCATCGAAGCAATTCGTTCAAAAACAAATTCGCCGAATCATAGTCATAAGTTGAAATAAAGATGGAAAGCCAAATGGATGGTTCCCCGGAACAAGGTCCCGATTTTTCATCGGGAGGGGCAGGGGGTTTAGCTATTTCAACCTTGCAAACCCGATAAAATCAGTACCCGGTATTTTGGTCGCTCCTAGCTGGCGCAACATAGTTATAAGCTGGCCACGGTGCTGTGTGGAATGATTAAATACATGCTGCAATACCTGGTAAACAGGCATTTTGTGAGATACCTTCTGCCTGTCGTAAAATTGCAACACATGCTCCAGGGAGCGGTCATCATACTGTTTTTCGACAAATTGCAGCAAGTGCGCCGATGTCTTTTGCCAGGCATCGCAAGCTTGTTCAAAAGTTCCGGAAAATTCGCCTTGCACCCAAATCGGATTTTCTGCCAATTGCAGGCGTTGCAGCCAGCTATACTCAGCACTCCAGACATGGATTATCGTTGTCCGTATCGATGGAAAACTGCTGACAATTTCTTTATCTGTAGCACCGTGTTCGAGCTTCAATATCGTGTCTAGTATCAGTTTGTTCGCCCACACATTATATTGGGCATATTGCAGCAGTAATTCTTTCATGGTAGCTTATCTTTACAGCAAATTAAAGTATAAAATGGCTGATAAAAATAAAATATCAGGTTTCGACACAGTTTGCATCCGTGGTGGCCACACGCCGGAAAGCAATCGTGCGCACCTCACACCCATATACGCGTCCAGCACCTACACCTTCGATAGCGCTGAGCAGGCCATAGCCGTGTTCAAAGGCGATGAGGAAGGGTACATCTACGGCCGCTGGGGCAACCCTACGATAGCTGAAGCGGAAGAGAAAATAGCGCTGCTTGAAGCATATGGCCTGAAGGATAAAGATGGTAACCCATTGCAACTGAAAACCTTGCTGCATTCATCGGGCATGTCGGCCATATGCACTATGCTGCTCAGCAATATCAAAGCGGGGCAAAAGATCATTACACATTTCTCACTCTACGGTGGCACGCACGAGCTCGTGGAGAAAATACTTCCGGGCCTGGGCATAGATGCAGTCATCGTCGATTTTCACGATCTCAGCAAAGTAGAAGACGCGCTGAAAGCGGATAAGAGCATAGCCCTGATGCACATAGAAACACCAGCAAATCCCACATTACAATGTGTGGACATCAAAGCACTATCTGCACTTGGTAAAAAGTATGGTCTCACTGTTTGTGCAGACAATACCTTTGCCACACCCTACCTGCAGCAGCCTTTCCGGTATGACGTGGATTACGTAATGCACTCCACCACCAAGTTCCTAAACGGCCACGGCACCTTGATAGGTGGTGCCGTAGTAGGCAAGGACATTGAAAAGATGAACAGCAGTATTACTAAAATGCACCGCTTGCTGGGTGGCAACAGCAACGCATTTGAAGCCTTCCTGCTCACAAATGGCCTGCGCACCTTTGGGCTGCGCATGGAGCGCCATTGTGCCAATGCACAGAAAGTCGCCGAATTCCTGGAAAACAATGCCGGTGTGGACAAAGTAAACTACCTCGGCCTGCCAAGCCATCCCGATCATGCTATGTGCAAAAAGCAAATGAGAAACGGTGGCGCCATGCTCAGCTTTGAGCTGAAAGGAGGATTTGATGCCGGCGTTAACTTCATCAACAGGCTAAAGCTCTGCACTAATGCCGTATCTCTTGGCACATGCGATACACTGGTGTCTCATGCCGCCTCCACCACGCATCTTGGCGTAGTAAGAGAAAAGCGGCTTGAATTCGGCATTACAGATGGGTTGATAAGAATGAGTGTGGGAATTGAAAATGTGGAGGATATTTTAGCAGACCTGCTGCAGGCAATAACAGCCCCAAACCCCTAAAGGGGCCTCACTTGCGAATACTCGTTTAGCTTTTGTGCGCTTTAAAAGGCTTTTCTTTTGTTTAATTAGGGCCTGCTGTTTAAGTCAGCCCACCCCGTTTATTTAAATTCAGTAAAAAAATAATTTCGGTAATCATTTCAGACAAGAGATAATAAGGTATTTGCCCGGCCAGTTTGACCAGGTTTAATACCATTACTATGGAGGCT
>CAIRTW010000216.1 GCA_903881585.1 uncultured Bacteroidota bacterium
AGGAGTTGTGTAGTGTTGCGCGAGTCAACCACCCCGGCCTGAAAACACAGCTTTGCTTGTTTTCAGGCGCGCCCTTCCTAAAAACAAGAGGGGAGGTGTGAAGCACTCTCATTTTCTGCAAAAAATAAGTCAGATAAAATGTTAGCTTTTCTCGTGAATGGGCAAAAAAAAAACGGAAGCATTCGCTCCCGTTTTTACTCCTGAAAATCATTTCCTTATTTCTTTCTGCTAACTGCCTTCTCTGCAGCAGCTACGATGTGCGCAGTCGTGAGGCCATATTTGTCGAGCAGTTGTTTGGGGGTGCCACTTTCGCCGAAGGTGTCCATTACGGCTACATACTCATGCGGTACGGGGCACTCGCGTGAGGCTACACCTGCTATACTGTCGCCAAGGCCGCCGTTGATCTGGTGCTCTTCGGCGGTGACGATGCAGCCGGTCTTTTTAATTGAGGCTATTACCGCTGCTTCATCCAGCGGCTTTATGGTGTGTATGTTTATGAGGTCCACCGAGATGCCTTTTTCAGCCAGTATTTTGGCGGCTTCTACTGCCAGCCATACCATGTGGCCACAGGCGAAGATGGAAATGTCGGTGCCCTCGGCGAGCACCTGGGCTTTACCTACTTCGAACTTCTGGTCTTCGGCGGTGAAGTTGGGCCACTTTGGCCGGCCGAAGCGGAGGTAAACGGGGCCTTCATACTCTGCAATAGCAATGGTTGCAGCCTTGGTCTGATTGAAATCGCAGGGCACAACGACTGCCATGCCCGGCAGCATTTTCATCATGCCTATGTCTTCCAGCACCTGGTGGGTAGCGCCGTCTTCGCCAAGGGTGAGCCCGGCATGGGATGCGCAGATCTTCACGTTCTTGCCGCTATAGGCTACCGACTGACGTATCTGGTCGTAAACGCGGGAGGTGGAGAAGTTGGCAAATGTAGTGGTGAAGGGTACTTTGCCACCGATGGTGAGCCCGGCTGCTACGCCGATCATGTTGGCCTCTGCGATGCCGCACTGTATGAAGCGGTCGGGGAATTCTTTCATGAACACATTGAGTTTCAGGGAGCCGGCGAGGTCGGCGGTGAGAGCTACTACGTTGGGGTTGCGGCGTGCTGCCTCTACAATTCCTTCGCCGAAACCACCACGGGTTTCTTTCTCGTTCAGTATTACTATATCGTTGAGCATGATCGTAAATTCAAAAGTAAAAATTCAAAATTCAAAAACCTGTTGTGTAAATGTGTGCAAAAGTAAGTAAAGACGAATAATAATAATGGGAGAATTATGAAAGGGTGGATAAATCTGCGAGTGAAATGATTTGCGAGAACAACATCCCCCTAGCCCCCCTTCGCTTTCGCGCATAGCCACGCGGCAAGGGGGAATGCTGCATCAAGTCAATTTGGCCCTATGCCATCCATCGCCAGTATCATAAAATTGTTGATTTATCGTTTGTCAGACATACAAAGCTCAAAATGGAAGCAATGAAATATTACAAACGTTATAACTTTGTATGATGTGGTAATGAAATGTTACTTTCTGTTATAAGGTAAGGGCCTCTTAAATAGTACAACTAAAACCCTTATTTTAGCACCCGCATGCAACTGGACATCTCTATCGTAGTGCCGCTTTATAATGAAGAAGAATCCCTACCGGAGCTGGTGGCATGGATAGAGCGTGTGTGTAAGGAGAACAAGTATTCGCACGAGGTGATCATGATAGATGATGGCAGTACGGATAATAGCTGGGAGGTGGTAAAGCAGCTTTCGGCACAGTACCCTGCTGTAAAAGCAATCAGGTTCCAGAGGAATTATGGCAAGAGCCCGGCGCTGTATATGGGCTTTAAAGCTGCTACGGGCAATGTGGTGATCACCATGGATGCCGACCTTCAGGACAGCCCGGATGAGATACCCGGCCTGTATGATATGATAATGAAGGACGGCTATGACCTGGTGAGCGGCTGGAAAAAAGTGCGCTATGACAACGCAGTAACCAAGAACCTTCCGTCAAAACTATATAATGCCGTGAACCGGCAGCTGAGCGGCATAAAGCTGCATGATATGAATTGCGGCCTGAAATCTTACAAGCGCAAGGTTGTGAAAAGTATAGAAGTATATGGCGAGATGCACCGCTTCATACCTGTACTGGCAAAGCATGCGGGCTTTAAGAAAATAGGGGAGAAGGTGGTGCAGCACAGGCCCCGGAAGTATGGAGCGTCAAAATTTGGCTGGGAGCGGTTTATCAATGGTTTCCTGGATCTGCTGTCGATACAGTTTGTGAGCAGGTTTGGCAAGAAGCCGATGCACCTGTTTGGCACGCTGGGGTCATTTACTTTTCTTATTGGTTTCTTTATCGTTTTCTGGCTCATCATAGAGCGGCTGAGAGAGGGCGCTAGTTTCGGGCTGACGCACAAGGTGGGTTTTTATCTTGCGCCGCCAATTATGATCATCGGTACCTTGTTTTTCCTGACGGGTTTTATTGCAGAGCTTATTGTGCGCAATGCGGGGGACAGGAATGTGTATCTTACAGAGGAGCTGATAGGTCTTAGCGATATGAAATCGTAATTAGTATCACCCCTTAAGGGTGAGTACGGCTTCCATTACTTTTAGATATTGCCCTATTAACAATCTTTTATTTGGGCAAAAGCGCATTTCTCGCTTATTTCCTTGAATTTTGCGCCCACTTAACTATTATATGTACCTACTCAGACATTCTCTTGCCTTACTGTTATTATGTTTATTTGCACTGCCCGTGTATGCCCAGCAAACACCGCCGGCAGCCGCCGGCAGCATTAGCGGTAAACTGGTAGATGCAAAGAACAACCCCGTATCTTACGCTACAGTGACGCTGCTGCGTGCGGACTCGACTGTGGCAAACGGCGACCTCTCAAAAGATGACGGTTCGTTCAGCATGACTAATGTAGCGGTAGGGAATTACCGGTTGCGCGTGGAGTCTATTGGTATAGCAACGAAGTTTGTGAGTGTGCAGATAACTGCCGATGCGCCCAATAAAAAAATGGGCAACGTAAAGCTTACCGAAACAGAAAATACCCTGGGCACAGTGAGCATAACCGGTGAAAAGCCCATCATGGAGCTGAAGGTGGACAAGAAGGTATTTAATGTAGAAAAGAATACCACTACTGCCGGCGGCAGCGCAACAGATGTGCTTCAGAATGTGCCTTCGGTGTCAGTGGATGCAGACGGCAATGTGAGCCTGAGAGGGAAAAGCGACGTGACCATACTGATAGACGGGAAACCATCTACACTGCTGGGCACGGATGTGGCATCTGCGCTGCAAAGCCTGGCGGCAAACAGTATAGAGAGCGTAGAGGTTATCACCAACCCATCTGCCAAGTATGACGCGCAGGGTACGAGTGGTATCATAAATATCATTACTAAAAAAGACGGCCGTTTTGGTATGAACGGAAATATAACCTTAGGGGCTGGTACGAATAATAAATACAATGGCAACTTTGGCATCAATGCAAGGAAAGGCAAGTGGAATGTGTTCCTGAACAGCAGCTTCCGCATCAACAATACTTACAACAATGTAACTACAGACCGAACCGATAGAGATTCTACGATCACACATATCAGCGGCACCGACACCACCAGAGCACTGCAATCTTATCATACCTATGAGCATGTGCCACGCCTTTTTGACGGTACATTCAATACCATCGGCGCATCCTTTGACCCCGATAAATATAACTCCATAACGCTGACGGAGAACATTAACGCGATGCAGTTTGGGTTTAAAGACACTTCTAATTACGCTGTGTATGGCAATCCACATCAGCAGGCGCCTTCCAGCTTTGAGCAGCAGCGCTATTCCAATTTTTCAGGCTGGCCTACATCATATTCTACGGCGCTCGACTACAAGCACAAATTCAAAAAGAAAGATGAAGAGCTGAGTGTAGATGCAACTTACGCAACTACACAGTTTAAGCGGGCGCAAGATTATACCACCCTGATAGATACAGTTATCAGCGGTGCCGTGGTTCCAAAAGCATATAACCCTGTTATTGAGCATGCCCCCGGACTTGGCACAAATAATACCCTTAATGTTTGGGCCGATTATACCGATCCGCTGACAAAGAACGGCAAGCTGGGACTGGGTTTTAAATCACAGTTTTACTGGTTCAACAGCACAGTTAACCCAATAGTGGACTCGACAGGCATTGACCCATCAGGAACGAATAAGCATCTTGATTCCGCCTTATTGTCTATTTACAATTATACACAGCAAATACATGCAGGATATGTGAACTGGAATGACCAGCTTGGTAAATTCGGCTACCAGGCGGGGCTGCGCGTGGAAGATGCGGCTTACAGCGGTACCGGGCAGACACCGAGACAAGCATACTATCATAATGACTTCTTCGACCTCTTCCCTTCTGCATTTGTTTCTTACCAACTGGCCAACCAGCAAAGCATTTATCTGAATTACAGCCGCCGCACTAACCGGCCCGGCTTTATGCAGCTGCTGCCGTTTGTAGATTTGTCTAACCCGGGCACGGTGAATACAGGCAACCCGGACCTGGTTCCCGAATATATAAACAACGTAGAATTCAGCTACAGCAAAAACGATAAAAGAGGTGATAACTTTATTCTCAGCGCTTACTACAATTACACTCAGAACCTGATAGAAAAAGTGACGATTCCACTTTCTGCGCTTCATCCTGGTGAACAGACTAACCAGTATGGCGTGCCACAAACCGACCTGTTTTCCCAACCGCTAAATATCGCCTCGGGCACCACATATGGCCTTGAAGGCACCGGCCACTTCCAGATATTGCCTATATGGGATGCTACGGTTAATGCCAATTTTTTCGAAAACCAGCTCATCATAGGGAACAGATACCCACAATATGCGCAATACTTATCTAACAACAGCGGCTTTACATGGTTCGGAAAAATAAATACCAACCTCAAGCTGCCGAAAAACTTCTCGTTCCAGGTGAATGCTAACTACGAATCGCCTAAGGTGATAACGCAGGGTACGCTGAAAGAAACGTATTGGGTGGATGTGGCGCTGAAGAAGAATTTCTGGAAGAATAAGGCCACGCTGGTGTTGAACTGCTCGGACATTTTCAAAACGCATGTATTTGTGACCAATTACAACCTGCCTTATTACGACGAGACGATCAATCGCGTGAAGGAAACGAGGATAGGCAATATCCAGTTCACTTATCGCTTTGGTAAGCAGGACCTGGGCAAGCAGGCAGGCGGGAAGCAAAAGCCTGCTGATGATAAGCTGAAACCTTTGAAGCCTAACGATGAGGACCGTGAAAAGAACATGAAGGAAGGTGATGATAACGACCAGGGCGGCGGCGGACAAGGTGGTGGCGGCAAAGGCAATGGCGGAGGAAAGCAGCAATAACTTGCTGATTTTTAACAACTACTATTAAAAGCCGGTATTATATTTGAACTGGTAAATCAAAAAACTTATGGGTATCAGGGGATTAATAGTGTTTGCTCTGTTAATGAGCGTTTCGATAGTGGCACAGGCACAGTTCGGCGATCTGATAAAGGACGCGGAGAAAAAAGTGGACAACATAGAAAACAGCGGCGGCAGCAAGAAGGGCGGTTCGCTGAGCCAGTCTGAAATATCGGATGGGCTGCGGCAGGCACTGCAGGTGGGCGCTAAGAATGCCACCGGCAAAGTATCAATGGCTAACGGGTTCTTTGGAGATGCGCTGATAAAGGTGCTGATGCCACCCGAGGCGAAGAAAGTGGAAACCGCATTGCGGGAAATAGGCATGGGCAGCTATGTGGACGATGCGATATTGTCTATGAACCGCGCAGCTGAAGATGCATCGACCAAGGCATTGGATATATTTGTGAATGCGATAAAAAGCATGTCGATACAGGATGCGCTGTCTATACTGAATGGCGGTAATGATGCGGCCACGCAATACCTGAAAGCAAAAACAACGGCTCAGCTTACGAGCGCTTTCAAGCCCGTGATACAGCAATCGTTGGATAAGGTGAATGCAACCAAGTACTGGGCTACGGTATTTAATACCTACAACGAGCTGCCCATGACCTATAACAAGGTGAACCCCGACCTGCCCGCCTATGTTACCGACCGGGCGCTGAACGGTGTGTTTGTATATATAGCCCAGGAAGAAGCCAAAATACGCAAGGACCCCGCTGCGCAGGTTACTGACCTGCTGAAGAAAGTGTTTGGGGGAAAGTAGTCCGGACTAAGGTTTTTAGGACTTGCCTACCGGCTGGCAGGTAGGAGGATTCTAGGATGTGCGAATTTTCATTACTATGCAGCAGAGACAATATCCCGGATACCTTTAAGTTCTATTTTTTTTCCGGCATGCCACAAGTCGAAATCCCGCTGCATATTCAGCCAAAGTTCTGGTGTCGTGTTAAGCGCCTTAGATAGCCGCAACGCCATTTCTGCGCTTACACCAGAATGACCATTAATGATAAGTGATATGGTTCTACGCCCTACGCCAAGCACGGCGCTGAACGCAGTGACTCCTATACTCAGAGGTTCAAGATACATTTCCTTCAATATTTCGCCGGGATGCAGGGGCGGCATTTCTCTTTTCATAGTTTCTCTTTTAATGATAATCTAAATAGTCAATCAAATAAGCATCGCCGTCTATAATCTGGAATATAATCCTGTAATTCCCGGTTATTGAAACAGACCAAAATCCTTTTAACTCACCCTTTAAGGGGTGTAAACCAGCCCCCGGAAAATTTAAATCCTCGGCCTTTATTGCAGCGTTAAGTAATATCAGCACATTCTTTATCTTCTTTACCTGATTTAACGGTAATTTGCTCGCGTCATTTTTAGTCCATAACAGCTTTAATCCCTTATGGCTGATGCTTACGATCATAATGCAAATGTAACAACTATTGTTACATTTGACAAATTCAATGCTACCGGAGCAAACAGTATTTGTCAAAAACAACAAAAGAATTTTTACTTTTACTGAAACCACAACATGCATTTACCTCATACACTTCTTGCCAAGTTAGTTTTGTCTGTGCTGATAGGCGGGGTGATAGGCATGGAGCGGGAGATACGGAGCAAGTCGGCGGGGTTTAGGACTATTATATTGATCTGCCTGGGGGCAACGCTGTTTACTATTTTTTCGCAGATACTGGGTTATCCGGGCAATATGGACCGGGTTGCGTCGAATATTGTGACTGGCATCGGTTTCCTGGGCGCCGGGGTTATTTTCAGGAGCAGCACACGGGTGAACGGAATTACTACTGCTGCTGCTATATGGCTTTCTGCGGCACTGGGCATGGGTGTAGGCTGCGGATACTATACTGCTTCAATAGCGGGCTGCCTGCTCGTAATGGCTGTTCTTGCTATCTTCTCATTTATGGACCGTTTCCTTGACCGGATAAACCAGGTGCGCGAGTATAAGATCACCTATCCGTATGAAGAAAGCCAGGAGCATAAGTACGAGGATATCATTAATGAATTCAAGCTGACTATAAGGAGCAGGGAGCATGAAAAGAAGGGCAACATCATCACCAGCGAATGGACGGTAACCGGCAGCGAAAAGGAACATCATCTATTGATAGAGCGCATACTGCATGATACGGATGTTACGGAGTTCAGTTACTAGTTTTCGTTTAGACTTGCAAACTACGCTGAATTGCACGAGTCAACCACCCCGGCCTGAAAACCGGAGGGGAGGTGTTATACAGCCCTTATTTTGCAACAAATAACACGGCACTTTACGCCACCCACGGTGCCAGAGCCTCTGCTATTTTGCGGTCGTTGCTTAAACGGGGCACTTTGTTCTGGCCACCCAGGCGGCCTATTGACTTCATATATTCTATGAAGGCGTTCTTCTTCATGGGCCGCACTTTCAGTGTCTGCAATATGCCGCCGGATATAAGGTCTTCGTAGTAGATGTTCTTTCCTGCGAGGTACTTATCTACAGAGGCTGCAAATGCATCCATATTTGCCGGGGCACTTTCAAACTCTACGAACCACTCATGGTAGGGCAGTCCCTCGCTTACCTGTATGGCAGGGGCTATGGTGAACTCGATGATGTGTGTATTAAAATCTTTAGCGGCGTTCATTATAGCGTGCTCTACCTCCTCGCCTATAACGTGCTCGCCAAATGCAGATATAAAATGCTTGATGCGGCCTGTGACCACCAGCCGGTAGGGGTCGGTGCTCACAAAACAAACTGTATCACCAATGTTGTAGGCCCACAGGCCTGCGTTGGTGCTTACTATCAGCGCATAGTTCTCGCCAACCTTTACCTCGCCGAGCGATAAGCGTGTCGGGTTTTCATTGGTTATTTCTGCAGCTGGTATGAACTCATAGAACATGCCTGCATTGGTGTTCAGCAGCAGCCCCTTGTTTTCAATTGTGTCCTGGAATGCAAAAAAGCCTTCGGAGGCCGGGAATGTCTCGATCATGTCCACATGGCCGCCGAGGCTGTCCAGCAGCTTGGCTTTGTATGGTTCAAAGTTCACCCCGCCATGTACTATCACCTGCAACTCCGGGAAAAGTTCTTTTATTTTTTTGCCCTCATTTCTTTGGCTCAGCCAGTCGAAATACATCTGCATCCAAGGCGGTATGCCGCTGATGAGGGTCATGTTTTCCTTCATGGTCTCGTGCACTATCTTGTCCAGCTTGGTCTCCCAGTCCTCAATGCAGTTGGTCTCGTAAGATGGCAATTGGTTGCCGCGCAGGTAGCGGGGGATGTAGTGGTTCACAATACCACTGAGCCTGCCGGTGGGTATGCCGCCTATGCGTTCCAGCTCGGGCGACCCGGAAAGAAAGATCATCCGGCCATTGGCGAAATTTGCATTACCGCTCTCTGCCATATAGCAAAGCAGGGCATCGCGTGCACCATTGATATGGTAGGGTATAGAATCCTTGCTGATAGGTATGTATTTGGCGCCACTGGTAGTGCCGGAAGTTTTGGCAAAATATATTGGTTTGCCTTTCCACAACACATTTTGCTCACCGCTTTTTATTTTGTCTATATAAGGAACAAAAGCCTCGTAGTCTCTTATAGGAACCGCCCGCCTGTAGTCTTCGTAAGTTTTTACGTTTTGAAGGTTGTGCTCCTTCCCGAAAATCGTCCGGCTGCCCTGCTTTAGCAAATACTGCAAAACGGCCTGTTGATCGGCTACTGCAGTAGCCATGCCTTTGCGTACCTTGGCATGTATGCGGGATGCGTAAGGCCTGGCGAGAAAGGATTTGATATTCATTCTCTAAATTTGTTCAAACCCAAAGTTAACACTAATTACATGCTTATTTTTACCTTTAACACTGTACGGCCATAATCCCTGTTTACCCAATATGAACTTTAAAAAGTTTTTAGCGCTCTTGCTTATCACATCGGTTTCGCTGATGGCAGTGGCGCTGTATAATGGGTATCCGTTGGTGGAAGCGGATAGCGGGGCATATATAGAGCAGGCTATTTATCCGCACTTTACACCGGAGCGTACGCCTTTTTATGGCATGTTTGTCCGCGTATCCTGCATGTGGACTTCATTGTGGTTTACCGTTTTTGTGCAGTGCGTGATGCTTGCCTATCTGTTGCTGAAATTTATAGGGCAGTTTACAGTTGGCAGTTTACAGTTGGCAGTCGGCACTTTGCAAGTGGCAGATGGCAGGCAGCAGCTTACAGATGCTAAGAACGAGGTGGTAGTATCAAATCCAAGTTTAACAGATGACAACTTTGTTTTTAATTTCTCCTTGATAGCGGTTATCACCATCGTCTCATTTACCTGTGTATCGTGGGTGGTATCTTACCTGATGCCCGATGTGTTTGGGGCGATATTGCTGCTGGCAGCTATTCTTTTTATTACGGAGCAGGAGGGGCGTATGAGATCAGGTGCTGTTTACATCTTTTTCATTTTTGTGGCTATGCTGATGCATAATGTCCATTTCCCTGTGCTGCTGCTGTTCTCGTTTGTTTTGCTGGTGTGGGCATTGGTAAAGAAACAGCGGCCGCTAATGAAGAAAAGCCTCGCGCTTATTGTGGTTTGCGTGCTGGTATGGGGTATTATGTGCGGTATGAATGCAGTGAAAAAACATGGGTTCACTTTTTCGCGGGGCAGGGATATAATGCTGGTTGCAAAGTTTGCCGAGGCGGGCATTCTCAATACCTACCTGGATGACAACTGCGGCAAGAAGCCCTTGCAGCTATGCAATTATAAAAACCAGCTACCCGGCAACATCAATGAGTTTCTTACATCGGGCGAAGGGCCTGTGTTGAAAATGGGTGGATGGGACAGTAACCGGGTGGAATATAGGACTGTAGTGCGCGATGTATTTACTACGCCGCGCTACCTGTCTATGTTTGTGCAAAAATCAGTGACCGGTACACTGAAACAGGTGACGCATATAAATGCACCAGATCCGGTAAAACCCCAGGGAAAGGACTCTGAGACGTGGGCAAAAGTGAAGAAATACTTTGCCGATGAATTGCCTGCATACGCCACGTCATTGCAAAACAGTAATGCGCTGAGTGGCGGGTCGAGCAACTTTGTTTATTATCTTTTCCTGGTGTTATCATCATTATGGATGCTTTTGTTTTATCAGCGGGTGATGAACAAAGAGCTTGCCTTTATGTATTGCTGCATCCTGTTGTTCCTGGTGGTCAATGCATTTGTTACCGCATCGCTGTCGGCTATTACTTACCGGTTTCAATACCGGGTAGCGTGGCTGCTACCTGCCACGAATGCCATTGTGATCCTTAAATACTATGCGGGACAACGCTCAAATTCCAAATTCCAAATTCCAAATTCCGATTGAAAGCAAAACAATTCATAGCACTGCTGCTTACCACCTCGCTTGCGCTGATGGTGGTGGCGCTGTATAATGGCTTTGGGCTTACGGAGAGCGATACAGGCGCGTATATAGAAAAGGGCATTCTTAATGTTATTCCCAATGACCGCTCGCCGTTCTACGGTTGGTTTATCAGGTATACCAGCATGTGGTCGTCGTTGTGGTATGCGCTGTTCGCGCAGTGCCTGCTACTGGCTTATGTGTTGCTTCAGTTCGTTAGGCAGTTGGCATTTGGCATTTGGCAGCCGGCAGCGCCCAGCCTGGAATCCGCGGTTGGCCGTTTACAGTCGGCAGTTTCCCATAGCGAAGCCGAAGGGCCAAATTCCAGTGAAGTGCGCTTTACTTTGTTCACCGTTATTGCCATAGTGTCGTTTACCTGTGTATCGTGGGTGGCGAGCTACCTGATGCCCGATGTATTTGCGGGTATATTGCTGCTGGGTATACTACTGTTTCTTTCCTATAAAGAGAAGAAGCGGATGCCGCTGGTGGTGTATGCACTCATTATCTTTCTCGCTATCATTGTGCATAATTCCCACTTCCTTATTGTGGCCCCGTTCTCTCTGGTGCTGATACTATGGGCGGTAATAAAAAAGAACAAAACCATTTTAAAAAGAAGCATTGTGCTGCTGTGCCTCTCGGCGCTGAGCTGGCTGCTGATGTGCACGGTGAATGCGGGGAATGGCTATGGCTTTACTTATTCGCGAGGCAGCCATGTGTTTATGATGGGCAAATTTGTGGAGATGGGCCTGCTCAATACTTACCTTGATGAGAACTGCGGCAAGAAAAACCTGAAACTCTGCAATTACAAAGACCATATGCCTGACTACTCCTGGGATTTTATCTGGGACAGCGAGAGCCCGCTTTATAAAACAGGCGGATGGGACAGCAACAAAGTGGAGTACAACACTATCATACACGATGTGTTTACCACGCCCAGGTATATGAAACTGTTTGCCCGCAACTCTGCCACCGCCACGCTGCGCCAGCTGGCACAAGTGCAGGCACCAGACAGAACCTCGATGATGGGAAAGTGGTCGTCGCCCTGGCAGCGCATAGGCACATATTTTGGTGATGAGCTGAATGAATACAGTACATCAAAACAATATGGTGAGGGGCTATCGGGCACCGGGAGCAACTATATTTACTACCTCTTTTTTATTTTGTCTTCGTGCTGGATATTGTTTCACCGGCGTGTTTTGAGCAAAGAAATTTCGTTTATTTATGCAGCGCTATTATTTTTTTTATTGGTCAATGCGTTTGTCACTGCAACATTTTCAACAGTGTTGTCGAGGTACCAAAACCGTGTGTTCTGGCTACTTCCAGCCACTAATGCGATTTTGATAGTGCGGTATTACTGGCATCGTTTTCAGTATGCAGACAAAGTTGAGCGATAAAATTTTTTTAAATAATAATGAATTTTTGTTGTTTGAAATGAAAAAGAACATTACCTTTGCGAAAATATTTTAGGTACATCATGTTTGCAATAGTAACAATAGCAGGGCAGCAATTCAAAGTGAAACAGAATGATGAATTGTTCGTGCATCGCCTGGAGGGCAATGCCGGTGACAAGGTTGAATTTTCCGACATCCTTATGGTAAGCAACGACGGTGGCATCACCGTAGGAAAGAACAGCAAAAAAATTCAGGCTGAGATCGTAGATCATTTGAAGGGTGATAAGGTGATCATCTTCAAAAAGAACCGGAGGAAGGGCTACCAGAAAAAGAATGGCCACCGCCAGTGCCTGACGAAAATAAAAATTAATGCGATTGCATAATTTTAATTTTATTCGTAATTTTATCCAGCAATAATTTAGTAATAGTAATAAAGTAAGCAATGGCACACAAAAAAGGTGAAGGCAGTGTAAGGAACGGCCGGGATTCTCACAGTAAAAGATTAGGTGTAAAAATATTTGGTGGTCAACCAGCCATCAACGGTAATATTATAGTACGTCAGCGTGGTACAGTTTACCATCCGGGTAATAATGTAGGACTGGGTAAAGATTTTACGATCTACGCCCTTACCGACGGGATAGTAGAGTTTAGGAAAACGCGTACTAAGACATTGATATCAGTTAAAGAAGTTAATACAGCAATCGCCGAGGCCTAACCCCCACGGCGATTTTGCCATATAAAGGTTTTTGTTTAACCCTTAAATTCACAGTTATGGCAACAGCAAAGAAGGCAGCTCCTGCGAAAAAAGCA
>CAIRTW010000217.1 GCA_903881585.1 uncultured Bacteroidota bacterium
GATTTGATGAGTTAAAAAAAATATTAGTTGCAGATGCAACCATTATTTCGGGTTTTCATCTGACATGCTCAAATTTGAAATTGTGGTGACCTCTGTGTGCTTATAATAGATGGTTTTATGCGTAGAATATTACATGACCAATGTGATAAATTACTTTTCGAAGATGTAGAAATGAGCAAGTAGAAAGATGGGGGTCAATGGGCAGATTTTATTTTCTCATTTCTACATCTTTGTTAAAAGACATAGTCCTTTTTGGGAACCATAAAATACTATGGAAATTCTTGTGATTGTCCAAAAAGTACAATTTTGGATATGAGCGCAGATGTAGTTTTGTTTTTCATACTGCCTCACGTTCTAAAATGATATTTTTTAGCAAAAAACAATTTTATATGAGAAAGACTTATTTTATCTCGTTATTGATCCTTTGCCTGGCAAACCAAATTGTTCATGGCCAAACTATAACAACAATTGCGGGCAATGGCACAGCGGCATATCTTGGAGACGGCGGCCCTGCGATTAGCGCACAGGTGCAGGTCCCGGCGAGAATTTGTACAGACACCTTTGGAAACATCTATTTTCTTGATCTTTTGAACAGTGCAGTCAGAAAAATAGATGTAACGGGAAACATTAACACTATTGCCGGATCTGCAACAAACGGCTATTTCGGAGATGGTGGTGCGGCAGTAGATGCGCTGCTGAATTATCCTTTTGGAATTGCTTCAGATCTGACAGGTAATATTTATATAGCTGACCAGTTAAACCAAAGAATCCGAAAAATAGATGCTGGTTCCGGATTGATCAGCACTGTTGCCGGAAATGGTATTCCCGGTTTTTCCGGTGATGACAGCCTTGCCACTAATGCCAAATTAAAGATGCCCGCTTCTGTTGCGCTGGATGATTCGGGCAACATTTATATAGCCGACCAATATAACAACAGGGTCCGAAAAATAAGTATTTCAGGTAATATTATTACGACCATAGCGGGTACAGGTATTGCAGGCGCTTTGGGAGACGGAAGCCTGGCTGTAAATGCGCAAATAGACTCTCCAATTAGTGTTGCCGTTGACCATTCCTATAATGTTTACATTGCAGATTATAAAAATGCTAAAGTCAGGAAAATTGATGCGGTAACAAAGAACATCTCGACTTTTGCAGGAACAGGAGTTTACGGTTATTCAGGAGATAATGGTTTGGCGGCTAATGCGCAGTTGAAGTTGCCCGCTGATTTGCAGACTGATGTTCTGGGTAATCTTTATATTGCTGATGAAGATGCAAGCGTGATACGTAAGATTAATTTGTCTAATGATACAATCACAACGATTGCCGGAACCGGAGTTGGCGGATATAATGGAGATGGCATACCTGCAACTAGCGCTAAAATAAACTATCCTATCGGCGCTTGTACAAACTATTTGGGCAACATTGTTTACATCAGCGATAAGGTCAATAGTAGAATCAGGAAAGTTAGCAGTGGTAGTACGTCCATTAAAAGTATATCGGGGGTTGATTTCCGTATTTCTCCCAATCCGTCGAATGGTATTTTTGAAATAAGTCCAACCAGTAGTTTTGACCAGTATACGGTCACTGTACTTAACACTGTCGGTCAAAAAGTATTTCAAAAGACTATCCGCAATTATCCGGCACAAGTTGATCTTTATGACGATCCGGTTGGCATTTATTTTATCTTTTTACAATCAGAAAATGAAAGCAGGGTGCATGAAATTGTGGTAAATAGATAAATTAACCCGGCAAACCACATTACTTATAGTTTTTTAATGTTCCGCTCTAGCCAAGCACCCGCAGTTGGGCGTTGCCTACGCATACCTTTGCTGTGGCCAATCTCTGATGGGCGGGTACTCCACCGGGCGGCAATCCAAATTCGGAGATCGAAGTAGTGAAGCAAATATTCCGTTACCAGAGCTTCCTGTGAATCGCCATTCATCATACCCTCAAAATCAAGCCACTACCTCAAAAGAAATTTACATCATATCCCGCCTGCGGCACATGATGTAGCGAAAACCGTACGATCATAAAACATCAATTTTTCCATATCGTTTTTCGTCACGACCTTTATGCCAAAAAAGGAAAAATAAGCACTTATACCATTTGGGCAGCTATTTTTGGTTTTTTGCGAAAGGCCTTAGGCGCCTTTAAAGCCTAACACCGGACACGCTTTACCTTTGCGACTCTACGCCTTTGCGAGACCCTTTTTGACGCGCTCAGGTGTCTAATCGGTATTAAAGCCACACACCCTTAGAGCCTTTGCAGACAAAACAGGATTACCCAGCGACTGCGAACTGGAATGGGGCACGATTGGGGCATGATTGGGTAATAATGAAAATGCAGAATATTTATAATAATATCTCGATTAAAAAAAAGTGCCCTCCCCGATTTGCAATCGGTATTCAATGACCTGAAGCTAAGCGGTTACTATGAGGCTTGTCTCACCAAAGTCCACCGGCATAAGCCACAAACAGGGCCATAAGCAAAAATACCGAATTGATAATTGCATGCTGGAATTCCTTACGCCTGATATGCGTGTATATGGCGCCTGTCATTATCAAAGCAATACAGGCCGCACCCGTAAAAGTAAGGTATCGTCCATGTCCTAATAACCTGGGCACTATAACGAGCAGCCCGCTGATAAGTTCTGCCCCGGCTATTGTTTTAATGATGCCCGCGCCAAAATCTTCGGCCCAGGTACCACCGCTGGCTATAACCTTCTCTTTGGACTGAAAAAATTTAAAGCTGCCGGTAATTACAAAGATCAAGCCCAGCAAGCCCTGTACGATCCAAAGCGTTACTACCATGGTGTTTAAATTTTATTCATCAAATGTATAGAATATGTTTTGGAAAATGATACCTGCACTGGCATAGACCTCCTGCCCCGGTAAACATCTACCGACAGCCATCGGTTTCAGATTGGTGAGTAGGACAACACAATATTACCTGAAAACACATTTTATGCGTCAGTAGGCACCAGCTGGAATATTGTTTTACGACTTTCCGGGTACAGAAAATGCATATCCTTTTATATCAGAGGAGACCGATTTATTCAAAGGCTGATTGACAAAGAATATATATTCACCTTCTTCAAGCGGTCCGGTTGGGGTCATTACATAAACCCCATCAGCTACTTTTTTTAAATTCAATTTTACTGTTGGAATCTCCACGTCTTTTGTACCCCGCATCCCCATAGACCAGAGGATGATCCTGCGTGAATTCTTTTCAGCATCAAAAACATATAATGTTACATAACTTTCAGGATCACTGCCGGGTTCCAGTTTGACAATAAAACTGCTTCCGTCCATGGGGCTAAATTTTATCGAAGACGATGGTCCGTCCGCTTTCATATATCCCTTAGAACCTGCTCCACCGTATTTGCCTTTCAGCGCATAAGAAAGCGTAGTGTATTCAAGGCTTTCGAGTGTGTTATTCTTGGTCAAAATCATCACTTTATTCTTAAATTCAGGGATTGCGGTTTGTGCATGAACGGAAAATGATATACATGCGGCCAGAAATGTTTGCAGAATAATTTTCATATCTTCAATTTGTTGCAAAATATGTGAAAAAACGAGGACAGCAAAAAAAATCAAACTTGCAAGAACAACCACAAGCGCAAATCTGTGCCATACCATGCGCGGCTGGCTATATACTGATAGAACGGAACAAAACAAAGTTGAAATTAAAAATCTTCGGATAATAATTTATCATTATTTCCGTTTACTTTATCTTTATCCCATTCTTAACCAAAAAACTAAAATAGAAATGAAAAAAATCCTTTCCCTTGCTATGGTCTTTATGATCATACTCGTGTCGTGCAAAAAGAACGGTACAACGAACAACATTACCATTGTAAACACCAATGGCATTCCGGCCTTTATAGTCACCGGACTGGGAAATATAACGATGATAAATAACACTACTTCCTACTCGTATATACCTATAACCGTACAATATGAAGACTCGGCACAGGAGATGGTAAGTCTTTCGTTATCGGGCCTACCGGCGGGCGTAGTGATGGACACCACCTGGCAGTCGAGCGGCTATCCCACTTTTAGCACTAACATTATGATATACGATACCACCGCAGCCGGCGCAACCCCTGGAACCTACACCCTCACGCTCAACGTGACAAGCCCAAACAGGGGAACAAAAGCATTTACTTTTACACTGACAATAAAAAACCCTCCGCCATGTACACCAAGCGTGGTAAGGAACTATGTGAATTGTCAAAACTGCTCATCAGGTGGTTATTATGCAGACAGTGTTTATGCTGATGCTACGGTGGAAAACAAAGTATGGTTTACAAACATTGACAATACGCACCACCTTGTTTATGGAATGCTGTCTTGTTATACAGGTGTAGTAACCATTCCTGCCCAAACAGTAAGTGGTGTCACTTATAGCGGATCAGGTAATTTCTACAGTTATTATATGAACATCAGCTTGCTTATCAATTCGGTTAGCTGCTACACTTATATTGAGTAACCGGCTTATAATATTATTTACTAGTTAGTCCGCCCGGTATAGTACAGCTATGCCGGGCTTTTTCTTTATTTTATCACCGCTCACAAATAACAATCCGAATTTCTTAATTTTGTACGGCATTCAGGATCCATTTATGAAACAGCTAACGCTCAATATTAAGGACAATAAATACAAGTTTTTCAAGGAACTTGTAGATAGCATGGATTTCGTAAAAATAATCAGCGAAAAAGAGGAAAAAGAACGGAGGAAAAAAGAAGCCTTAGTAAAAAGTATCAAAGCTGGCTTAGATGAAGTAGAGCAAATTAAAAAAGGCAAATTAAAATCTATTCCTTTAAAAGACCTTCTTAATGAGCTTTAAAACCGAAGCTACTCCTAACTTCGTAAGGGAGTTAAAGCCACTTGCCAGAAAATACCCTTCTTTAAAGAAAGAGATAGCAGAACTGCAACAGCAACTCAGGGAAGATCCGGCAACTGGTATTTCATTAGGAAAGAATTGTTATAAGATAAGATTGGGAATTGCTTCTAAAGGACGAGGTAAATCCGGTGGGGCGAGGATAATTACCTATGTTGTCATTAATGCAGAAACTGTTTTTCTTATATCGATCTACGATAAGTCTGAACAAGGTGATATAGAAGAAAACGACTTACAAAATATTATTAAAAACTTACCATAAACGATACCAATTTCATGGCTAATAAACAATACAAGCTCGATACGAAAATGATACATGCCGGTGTTCACCCAGACCCAACTACCGGGGCTATCATGACCCCGATATACCAGACCTCTACTTATGTGCAGGCGGGGCCGGGAGACCACAAGGGGTATGAGTATGCGCGCACGCAAAACCCTACGCGCGACGCGCTGCAGGCTTCACTGGCGGCTATCGAGAATGCTAAGTATGGCCTTTGCTTTGGTAGCGGCATGGCAGCTACTGATGCCGTAATAAAATTATTGAAGCCGGGTGACGAAGTGATCGTGTCTAACGATCTGTATGGCGGCACTTACCGCATTATGACCAAGGTTTTTGCCGCTTATGGTGTTAAGTTTCACTTCATAGGTATGCAGGATGCGCAGTCTATTACGCAGCACATCAACAGCAATACCAAAATGATATGGATAGAAACACCTACCAACCCGCTGCTGAATGTGATAGATATAGAGGCTTGCGGTGCAATAGCTAAGAAACATAGCCTAATACTGGTGTGCGACAACACTTTCGCCTCTCCCTACCTGCAAAATCCAATGGACCTGGGTGCAACTATAGTATTGCACTCCGCTACCAAATATCTTGGCGGCCACAGCGATGTGGTGCATGGCGCACTGGTGATGAACGATGCCGGCATGGAAGAACGCTTGCGTTTTATACAGAACAGCTGCGGAGCAGTGCCGGGCCCACAGGATTGCTGGCTGGTGCTCCGCGGAATAAAAACACTTCATGTGCGCATGCAGCGCCACTGTGAGAACGGTGAAAAAATAGCGCGCTACCTGAAATCACACCCCAAGGTGAAAAAGGTGCTTTGGGTGGGGTTTGAAGATCATCCCAATCATGATATTGCCAAGAAGCAGATGCGCGGTTTTGGCGGTATGATCTCATTTACGCTGAAAAATGACAGTATTGAGGAGGCAGTAAAAGTGCTGAAATCAACCAAATTGTTCGCGCTGGCAGAGTCGCTTGGCGGCGTGGAGTCACTGATAGGCCACCCGGCTACTATGACTCATGCATCAATTCCGCGCGAAGAGCGGCTGAAGAATGGGTTGGTTGATTCGCTGATAAGGCTAAGTGTGGGCATAGAAGACGCAGACGACCTGATAGATGATCTGAAACATGCAATAGGATAATATCCTTGTCCAGGCGATCTATTGCAATGGCACCGGAGATGACGGCTTCTTTCCGGAAAGAATCAGTGTATGCAGTGACTCCATGATACGTTCAAGTTTTTTCACCAGGTCTTTATCAACGCCATATCCTGCTGCCTGGTCGCATAAATAGATCCAGTACCAGGTGTTGTGCGCTTTCCTGTCTGCTGCGTGCAGTTTTTCAAAGTATTGGATATTGCTCTCAGCGCTTTGAGCTTCCATGATGTAAGCGCCGATAGCTGTGCCGTTCTTTAATACCTGGTTGGCGATAACGTGTTTACTATTCGCTTCCAGCTGTTCTGCATATCTAATGACCATCAGTGAAAATTCTATCGAAAGTTGAATAATGGGAGTTTTTGAATGGTCATTCTGCATGTACAGGCCGTTTTGTTGTTCCAAATGTAACGACATTACACAAGATGGTGAAATAAATGCGCTTTGCTGCGAACCCTTATTTTTTCAGGTGGTCCATATAAATCATTATAGGCATTCGCTTTATATATTAAACCCTTATTAAACAATAGATTGGCGGCATTTTAATTCCACTTTAAATAGTATTTTTACGGTTCAATCCCCTTTTTGTGAAAGCGATAATTCCAGTTGCAGGCGCCGGTACCAAGTTGCGCCCGCTTACATACACCCAGCCAAAGGCATTGATCCCTATTGCAGGGAAAACCATCCTTGGCGTTATAGTAGATCAGCTGTTAGATGCCGGAGTTACTGAATTTGTTTTTGTTATCGGCTACCTGGGCGAAAAAATTCAACGGTATATTGACAAGACCTACCCGCAGCTGAAACATACCTTCGTAACGCAAAACGACCGGCGGGGAACCGGGCACGCTATATGGCTGACCAAGGACTTTGTGAACTCAGATGAAGTGATGATAGTGCTGGGTGATACTGTTTGCGATTACAATGTGAAAGACATTCTCAATAGCAGTATATCCCAGATAGGGGTGCGTAAGGTGGACGATCCCCGTAGCTTCGGTGTGGCTGAGCTTAATGATAAAGACATAGTGACCCGTATGGTGGAAAAGCCGCTGATACCAAAGTCGAATATGGCGATGGTGGGCATCTATTATATAAAAGAGACAGCTGCCATGTATGCTGCTCTTGAAAAACACCTGCACAATACCGCGGATGAAAATGGAGAGTATCATCTCACCAATGCCCTTCAGCATATGATAGAAGGCGGCATTACTTTTCATGCCTTCCGTGTCAATAATTGGTTTGACTGCGGGAAGAAGGAAACGTTGCTGTCCACAAATGCAATCCTATTGAAGCAAATGGAAGATGGGCACCCGGATAAGGAGCCGCTGTCCTTCGACACAACCGTTATTATACCACCTGTAAATATAGCTGAGGGTTGCACTATCCGCCATTGCATCATAGGCCCTAATGTGACCATAGGGGAATACACCAAAATGGAATCGTCTATTGTTAAAGACTCTATTATTGGTTCTTATGCTGAGTTGCAACAGGTAGTGCTGAACTCCTCGATCATAGGTAATGATGCCTACGTACGCGGCCTCAGCCAAAGCCTGAATATAGGCGACAACACAGAGATAGACCTGGGATAATGTCCTCGCCTTAAAGGAGAGTGGTGAGGCCGGATAAGGCTGCTACCGCTTACTTTCGCGCAAATAATCGCAGTTATAATAGTTTTCAGAAAAAATTATTACTCGCCGTAACTATGTTTTTTTTACCACTTACGGCGGATAATAAAATTATTACTCGCCGTAAGTGGTATATTTTTGCTAGTTTTGGCGGGTAATAATACTGTAATGGATACACAGATCATTGGCAGGGAGGATGAGATAGCTATCCTTGAAAAGCTCCTGCGGTCCGGTGAGCCGGAGCTGCTGGCTATCTATGGCCGCAGAAGAGTAGGCAAAACTTTTCTCGTAAAAACCTATTATAAGCCACACCTTATCTTCAGCTGCAGCGGACAATACAATGGAAAAACGCCGGAGCAGCTGGTCAATTTTTCAGAGCAGCTGAACACCTTCTTTCCCACAAAAAAGATAATGCTGCCCGCCACAACCTGGCAGGAAGCATTCAGCATGCTGAGAAATAATATAGAGGCCATAAAGCACAAAAGAAAAAAGGTCATTTTTTTTGATGAGCTGCCCTGGCTGGACAGTCACAAATCCGGCTTTCTTTCTTCATTCGGTTATTTCTGGAACATGTTTGCCGCGCAGCGCACAGATATACTGGTGGTGATCTGCGGGTCAGCGGCGTCGTGGATAATAAATAAAGTGGTAAATAACAGGGGCGGCCTGCATAACCGTATCACCCAGCGCATCAGGCTACAGCCATTTACACTGAAGGAAACAGAAAGTTACCTGCAACACAAGAACATAAACCTGGACCACTACCAACTGCTACAGCTATACATGGTAATGGGCGGTGTGCCCGCATACCTGAACGCAATAGAACGGGGGAAAAGCACGGCACAGAATATTGAAAAGATATGCTTTTCAAAAGATGGTGTGCTGGCCAATGAATTTGATAACCTCTATACTGCATTATTTAATGCACCCGAAAAACATGTACAGGTAATACAGGCCCTTGCCCGGAAAAACAAAGGGCTTACCCGGGCGGAGTTGCTGAAAACAGGCAAATTCTTAACGGGCGGGGGTATGACTGTGGTTTTAAAGGAGCTTACGGAAAGCGGCTTTATAGACAAAACCTACCCTTTCGGGAAGAAAGAGCGGGATAGCCTGTATCGCCTTACAGATGAGTTCTCACTGTTCTATTTCAAATTCATGCAAAACCTTAAGGGCAATGAAATCGGGCAGTGGCTGAGCAGGCAATCGACACCGGCTTATATAAGCTGGTGTGGTTATGCCTTTGAGAATATTTGCATGAAGCACATTGAACAAATAAAGCGGACCCTGCAAATAGGAGGGGTGCAATCAACATCATCGTCCTGGATCGGTACCGGCGGAGACAATGGTGCACAGATAGACCTGCTGATAGACAGGGCAGATCATTGCATCAATATCTGCGAGATAAAATTCAGCGTAAAGCCATTCAGCATCGACAAAAAATACGCGGCTGCACTTAATAACAAACTGATGGTTTTTCGCGAACAAACGGATACGCGTAAAACGCTGCTGCTTACATTTATTACCGCCTATGGCCTTGCAGAAAATACCTACAGAGAACAACTCGCCAGCAATGAAATAACCATGGATGCGTTGTTTTTATAACAGCGAAATAAATTATTACTCGCCGTAACTATGTTTTTTTTACCACTTACGGCGAGTAATAAATTTTTAGCCCGGTGATCTGAGCGTCACCTATACACGGCTTTTTTTTGAAATAAATGGCATCAATTTCTTTATAGAACGCAGGCAGAGTAAGAGTGTTTTAGATTATCTTTGCGACCAATAATTTTACTATTTATGTTGCCCATACATTTATTCAGGCAGAACAAAGAACTGGTACTGGAAGGATTGAAGAAGAAGAACTTCAAAGAGCTGGAACTGGTAGATAAGATCGCAAACATCGATGAGCGCCGCCGTGCGCTGCAGGTAGAAAACGATGCACTTGCATCATCACAAAATGCAGCTGCCAAAAGCATAGGCCAGCTAATGGCCAAGGGCGATAAAGAAGGCGCTGAACTGCTGAAAGAAAAAGTAGGGCTGCATAAAGAGCAGGCTAAGGATATAGCACAAAAGCTTAGCGACCTGGAAACGGAGATGCAGGACATGCTGGTGCGCCTGCCAAACCTGCCGCATAGCAGCGTACCTGCCGGCAAAACACCGGACGACAACGAAGTAGTGCGCGAGAGCGGCACATTCCCTGATCTGTCGGCACAGAAGCTGCCGCATTGGGATCTTGCAACTAAATATGGCCTTATTGACTTTGAGCTAGGAAACAAGATCACGGGCAGTGGGTTTCCGGTGTTTATGGGACAGGGCGCAAGACTGCAACGTGCGCTGATCAACTACTTCCTTAACTATAATATGGATGCAGGCTATAAAGAATTCTGCCCACCCTTTATGGTAAATGAAGCATCGGCCTATGGCACCGGCCAGTTGCCTGATAAAGAAGGGCAAATGTATCATGCTGTAGCCGACAACTTCTACCTGATACCTACCGCTGAAGTACCCGTAACGAACCTGTACCGCGATACCATAATACAGGAAAGCGAATTGCCTGTGAAGATGACGGCATACTCTCCCTGTTTCAGGCGCGAGGCGGGCTCTTACGGCAAGGATGTGCGCGGCCTGAACCGGGTACACCAGTTTGATAAAGTGGAAATAGTACAGCTCTCAAATCCGGCTGCAAGCTATGAAGCCCTGGAAGGAATGGTGAAGCATGTGGAGATGCTCGTGCAGTCGCTTGGCCTGCCCTATCGCATACTTCGGCTTTGCGGAGGCGATATGAGTTTTGCATCGGCGCTCACTTACGATTTTGAAGTATATAGCGCAGCGCAAGAGCGATGGCTGGAAGTCAGCTCTGTATCTAACTTTGAGACCTTCCAGACCAACAGGATGAAGATCCGCTATAAAGATGGCAGCGGAAAAACGCAACTGGTGCATTCGCTGAATGGTAGCTCACTGGCGCTTCCGCGCATTATGGCCTGCCTGCTGGAGAATAACCAAACTCCCGATGGTATAAAAATACCGGCAGCGCTGCAACCCTATTTTGGAAAAGAAATGATCTCCTAATTTTTTTTGGAATTGGGAATTTGGCTTAAGGAATTTGGATTGTTTGGTGAAGAAATATTGTAGTTTTATCAAAGCAGTCCTATTTCAGAAACAATCCAAATACCCAATTACAAATACCAAATTCCACAAGAAAATGATACAGCGCAAACAATCACTTTGGCTTTTTATAGCGGCACTGCTGGATGCAGGGGTGTTTTATTTTGATCTCTACAGAACGCATACCGTTATTAACGGTGCGGACACTTTAGGACAGCTGCGTGTGGCAGATCATTATCCATCGCTCATCGTAGCGCTGGTGATAACGATATTGCCATTCGTAACGATCTTTATGTATGGTAACCGGAAAAGGCAGATAGCTATGAGCTTTGCAAGCATTCTTGCTATGATCTCTTTTATCGCCTTGCTGCTGGGCCGTGTAGGTAACTTAAGTAAAATGGTCCCGCCGCCATCAAGTGGCAGCTACTGGATCGGCGCTGTGTTGCCGGTGATCTCCATTGTATTTGTTTTCCTCGCCATCCTGGGTGTACGCAAGGATGAGAAGCTGGTAAAATCTATGGACAGGCTCAGATAAGACTAGCGCCGCTTGAATGGCTTCTTGTTATCATCACCTTCGTCACTATTGAAATGGCTCTCCCCACGCTGCCTTTTTTCGGAGATCTTGAATGATATGCCCACATTGATGCCTATGTTGCTGAAGGGTTGCGAGTAGGTGGGTTGTAATGCTCCGTTGCTATCCGCTGTGGCATTCTTGCTGTACTTCACTACCTGTGCGCCAATGATCTGGGACAATGGATAACTAGAACCATTGACGGTTACCGCAGTCAGGTCTGCCTCTTTTATATAGGCAGACATAGACAACATGTTTATTTCGCCCCAAATACTTACTCTTTCGTTGAGTTTATATTTTACACCGGCTGCTGCTGAAATACCTACCGAAAAGCTGTTTTTTATTTTAATAGTAAAATCGTCAACTTCTGTTGCGCCGGTGCCGGGGAGGTTGGTAATTATTTGATCCTGTGTTATTTTGGTGCTTACCGGCAGCGCAGCGCCAACGCGCGTATATAAGTTCAGCTTATCGCCGCCCGTTTGTAATACCAGTGCAGGCACCAGCATAAAAGGGCTTTTTGCCCGTTGCACGATATCGATATTACTGGCAACACCACCTACCGGCGCGTTCTCTATGGAGAATGTATATTTTTTTGTTGAGAGTCCAACATTACCATCCAGCTGCACCCCTACATGGTCGCTGAACATATAACCTATGCCCAAAGCGCCGTGAACACCCGTGTTGAAAGAAGCGGGTTTTACGCTGTACACCTGTGTATAGGTAGTATAAGTTACCGAGCCATTATACCCCCCTTGCTGGCCTGTGCCATCAAATGTTTGCCCGGCCTGCGGAATCGCGTAGCCAAGGCCGGCATTGATATAGAACTGAGCAGACGCGGTGTACGCAACTGCCGATAACGCCAACATTAAACAGCTTATCTTTTTCATACGATCCTTAATTTATTTTTTCATTGCGGCTTCTATCTCTTCCACCGTTATCGGTATGTTCTTGAAGAGGTCCACATTGCCGTTCTTAGTGATCCAGATATTGTTCTCTATGCGGATGCCCATTTTTTCCTCTTCTATATAGATGCCCGGCTCAATAGTGAACAACATGCCTTCCTTCACCTCATCGGTATAAGAGCCTACATCATGCACCACTATTCCCAGGTAGTGGGTAACTCCATGATAAAAATACTTGCGGAAGGCGGGATTGTCCGGGTCTTGTTTTTTAACATCTTCCTTGGTAATGAGCCCTATCTTCAGCAGTTGTTTTTCCATTTCGGCATTTATGCTCTTCACATAATCCTGGAACTGGAGGCCGGGCTTTAGTATCTTTTTACCATGGTTGTGTACTGCCAGGCAGGCATTGTACACCTCTTTCTGGCGCTTTGTGAATTTGCCGTTAACAGGGATAGTACGGGTAAGATCAGCATTATAATTGCCATACTCAGCGCCAAAGTCCATCAGCAGCAACTCGCCGTCCTTACATTCCTGGTTATTCTCTTCATAGTGCAAAGTACGCGCCCTATCGCCGGAGGCTATGATGCAGCCGTATGCGTGCCCGGTTGCCCGGTTGCGGAGAAACTCATGGGTTATTTCTGCTTCTATTTCATACTCCATTACGCCGGGCTTCACAAACTTAAGTACACGGTCCAGCGCCTTGGCAGTAATATCTATTGCTACCTCTGTAACTTCTATCTCTTCTTTGGTCTTCACGTTGCGCAGCTCCTTCATGATTCGCGCGGCACGGTCGTAAGTATGCACCGGATATTTCTTCATCAGCTCCCGCACAAAAACGAGGTCTGTGCGGTACAGTTCGGTATCCAGGCGGTTGTGCTCATTGGTATTCAGATACACAGTATCAGCGCTGTTCATCATCACCTGCAGCATGGTGCGGAAACCATCGAGGAACTGTATGTTCTTAATGCCAGATATGGTTGTGGCTTCGTCCTTGCGCAGTTTATGGCCCACCCATTTTTCCATCAGCTCGTTCGGGCGCAGCAACACCAGCACCTCGCGCATAGTCTTATCGGGATTGTCCGGGTAGAGCAGCACTATTGTTTTTTCCTGCGTTATGCCGGTGAGCCAGAGTACATCGGCATCCGGTTTGTAGCCATAAGTACCGTCGCCACTTTTAGGAAACACCGGACTGGCGGGGAATATAGCCAGGGAATTAGGCTTCATCTTTTTTATAAAGCGTTGCCTGTTCTGCTCGTATAATTTTGATGGTATTGGTAGATATTTCATTTTGTATCGAGGATAATGCTGGGGCGAAGTTAAAACAAATGTGCAAGCGAAAATACGTACAACTCATCGCTAAGATGCCATTTAGCAAATGAGCAGCTTATTCACTGAAAATCAAGCAATGATCCTTAATCACCGGAAAAATGTTAATGAAATGTTTTCAAGGTAGATATTTTCATAAAAATTAATGGAAGAGCTCAAATTTACCTATTTTCATACCTCGTTTACACAGATATTAGTTATTTCTTTTATTTTGCTAATAGCAAAAGGTTTTTTTATGAAGAAGATACTTCTATTAACCACTCTTTTTATTGCCCTCTACGCAAAAGGTTTTTCCCAGGTAGTCGTTGTGCCTCCGATCTCGGGGTACCCCGTAACCTATACCGGCTGGGCCCTGTTAGGGGGTGCCGCTGGCGCATCAACTTTAGACAGTGAAATTGTGGTTACCCATGCCGCAGCAAACCAGTTGGGCAGGGTATATACAACTGCTTCTTATAGTGTTACGCCCTGTGGCCAGTTCACTGTGAATTTTGATTTCCAGATAAAACAATCAGGTGCAACAACAATAGCCGACG
Organism: uncultured Bacteroidota bacterium; assembly: GCA_903881585.1. Taxonomy (GTDB): domain Bacteria; phylum Bacteroidota; class Bacteroidia; order Chitinophagales; family Chitinophagaceae; genus Nemorincola. The sequence goes on from CAIRTW010000217.1 coordinate 14,403, forward strand.
GCATGGCCTTTTTTTTCCTGCAGAGCTCAGTTACTGCTGCAGAGGCAGCGGGCTATGGCGGCAGTGGGCTGAATATACCCAATAATCCAAATGGACTGGTGCTAACATTCGATACTTATGACAATTTAAGTGATGGCCAGGAACCTTCAATAGGATTGTTTGATTATAATGGCTCACTTGCCGGCTATGTTGAAGGTTCTGCCACCCAACGCCTGGCACATGCTTATAACCAGACTTTTGCTGATAATGGCAGTTGGCATCATTGCCTCATCACTTATGATGGGGGTGCAATTAAAGTATTTTTCGATTACAGCGCTACCGCACTACTTACCGGGACTTACTCAATAAATTTTGCGGGACAATTTGGTTTTTGCGGAGCAACTGGCGGAAGTTATTCTACTCAAAGTGTAAAGAATGTATTTATCAGGATCAATGGTTCCAGCCCAATAAACGGGAATACTTCGATTTGCCAGGGAGCAACTACTGCTTTGAGTGATTCCACAAGCGGGGGTACATGGAGTAGTAGTAATATAACTGTAGGCACAGTGTCAACTACCGGAGTTGTTACCGGCATAGGAGTTGGAACAACGACTATTACATACACATATAATGCAGGGGCATGCACTGCTACAACCGTAGTTACGGTAAATACACAACCTGCCGCGATAACCGGTACTCCGATAGTTTGTATGGGCTCAACAACCGCGTTAACAGATGCTACGGCTGGCGGTACATGGAGCAGCGTTACCACCACTGTTGGAACTGTGGATGGAATTGGTAACGTGACCGGTATAGGTGCCGGCACGACGACCATATCTTATACAGTAGGGACTTGCGCAGCTAAACAAATTGTTACCGTAAATTCTGCGCCCGGCCCCATATTGGGTACTCTTTCAGTGTGTGAAACCTTTACTACTTTATTATCTGACACTCCCGCAGGCGGTGTATGGAGCAGTGTGACAGGTGGCGTGGCTACTATTAGCGCAGGCGGCCTGGTGACAGGCATAAGTGCCGGGACATCGACGATATCTTATAGTATCGGCGGCTGTGTGGCTACTGCGGTGGTAACTGTAAACACACAACCGGCAGCAATAACAGGGGTAGCATTAGTATGCCTTGGCTCTGTAACAGCACTCTCGGATGCAACCGGCGGCGGCTTATGGACCAGCGTGACAACAACTGTAGGGACGGTGGACGGAACAGGAAACGTAACCGGCCTGGGCACGGGCACTACGCTTATTTCCTATACCCTTGGAAGTTGCGCTGCAACGCAGATCGTGACTGTTAATACTGCGCCCGGCCCCATCAATGGTACACTTTCGGTATGCCAGACCTTTAGCACCTCTTTGTCGGATGCTCCTTCAGGCGGTACCTGGAGCAGTGTTACTAGCACGGTTGGTACCGTGGATGGTATAGGAAATGTGACCGGCATTGGTACCGGAACGACGACAATATCGTATACCATAGGTACCTGTGCTGTTACGGCGGTGGTAACAGTGAATATACAACCGGCACCTATTACCGGTACACCGGAAGTATGTGTAGGTTCTGTTACAGCGCTTACAGATGCGACTGGCGGTGGAACCTGGACAAGCACTAATATCACCGTGGGCACAGTAGATGGCACAGGTAATGTAAGCGGGCTGGCCGTGGGCACGACAACTATATCTTACACCCTGGGCTCGTGTGCGGCTACACAAAATGTAACCGTGAACACGCAGCCCGGCGCTATCCTGGGTACACTTACCGTATGCCAGACCTTTACGACTTTATTATCTGACAGTCCGGCAGGTGGGGTATGGAGCAGTGTGACAGGCAGTGTGGCTACTATTACCGCAGGCGGCCTGGTGATGGGAGCAGCGGCAGGTACATCGACCATATCTTATACTATAGGTACCTGTGCGGCCACAGCAGTAGTGACTGTGAATACACAGCCAGTGGCGATAACGGGTACTCCGGAAGTCTGTGTGGGTTCTGTTACAGCCCTTACTGATGCTACCGGTGGTGGAACCTGGTCAAGTACAAATGTTACCGTGGGCACGGTTGATGGCACAGGGAATGTGAGTGGCCTGACTGTGGGCATAACAACTATATCTTATACCTTGGGCTCATGTGTGGCTACACAAGACGTAACCGTGAACACACAGCCGGGTGCGATCCTGGGTACGCTCAGCATATGCGAAACCTTTACGACTTTATTGTCTGACAGTCCTGCAGGTGGTGTCTGGAGCAGTGTAACCGGTGGCGTAGCCACGATCTCAGCAGGTGGCCTTGTGACCGGGGCAGGTGCAGGCACATCAACCATTTCTTATACGATAGGTACATGCGCGGCCACAGCCGTTGTTACTGTGAATACACAGCCGACAGCAATAACCGGCACTCCGAGCGTCTGTGTGGGCTTTATCACCACACTTACCGACGCTACGGGCGGCGGCACATGGTCTAGCACTACCCTGGGCGTAGGCAGTGTAGATGGGCTGGGCAATGTTATGGGAACAGGCGTGGGAACAACGACTATATCCTATACCTTGGGCACGTGTGCAGCGACGCTGGTAGTAACGGTGAATACCGAGCCCGCTGCCATTACAGGCAATACAGGTCCTATCTGTGAGACAACCACTTTACAATTATCTGATGCAACATCCGGTGGCGTATGGTCAAGTGTTACCGGTGGTGTGGCAACTATTAGTGGCACAGGCCTGGTAACAGGCGCTGGTGTTGGCACCTCGGTCATATCTTATGCTATTGGCAGTTGCGCGGTCACAACTATTGTGACAGTGAACCTGCAGCCAGCCGCGATAACCGGGAGCCTTGCAGTGTGCGACGGATTTGTGACAGCGCTTACTGATGCCACCGTGGGTGGTGCATGGTCGAGCACTATTATAACAGTAGGCACTGTAGATGGGTTGGGTAATGTAACAGGAATAGGCCTTGGCACAACAACCATATCGTACACTATAGGCAGCTGTGCTGCAACGGCGGATGTAACCGTGAGCGCAACACCTGTAGCCATAACCGGCACACTTAGTGTATGTGATGGCTTTACTACACAACTAACTGATCTTACAGGTGGCGGCGCCTGGAGTGTAGCACCACCTCCGGGAATAGCTACTATCAGCGGCACGGGGCTCGTAACCGGCGCCGGCGTTGGTACGGCTACCATCTCATATGCCATTGGCAGTTGCGCGGCTACGGCAATCGTGACCGTAAATACGCAGCCGGCAGCTATTACCGGTACACTTGGCGTATGCGATGGGTTTACCACTGCGCTTACCGATGCCACAGGTGGCGGCGTTTGGTCGAGTACGATCATTACGGTGGGCACCGTGGATGTAACGGGAAATGTAACGGGAGTAGGCGTAGGTACTACAACTATATCATATACCCTGGGCAGTTGCGCCGCCACGGCAGAAGTAACAGTAAGCGCAACGCCTGTAGCCATAACAGGAACACTTAGCGTGTGCAATGGATTTACTACACAGCTTACTGACCTGACCAGCGGCGGCGTTTGGAGCGTTGCCCCACCGCCCGGCATTGCGACGATAAGCGGTACAGGTCTTGTAACCGGCACCGGAGTTGGCACAGCCACAATATCTTACGACATCAGCGGCTGCGCCGCTACGGCTGTAGTGACAGTGAACGACCAGCCTGCGGCGATAACGGGATCGCTGGCGGTGTGCCTCGGCCTTACCACGCAACTCAGCGACGTTACGGCAGGCGGTGTATGGAGCAGCATTACGACCACTGTTGCGACGATCACTACAGGTGGTCTTGTAACCGGAGGTGGGGTGGGCAACTCGACCATTTCATATACTTTAGGCACGTGCGCGGCAACAGCAGTTGTGACGGTTGACCCGTTGCCGGTCGCCATATCAGGGACATTGACCGTTTGTGTAGGATCGACAACCAGCTTGTCTGACGCGAGCGGTGGCGGGACCTGGAGCGCGAGTAACGGCAATGTTAATATAAGTGGGACAGGAGTTGTTACCGGCCTTATTGTCGGCACTTCCGTAATCACTTATACCATCGGCACAGGTTGCACAATTACGGCCATTGTAACTATTAATCCTTTACCGTCTGCCATCAGTGGGGCCACACAGGTGTGCCTGGGGTCAACGGTAACTTTAAGCGACGCTACCGCAGGTGGTACCTGGAGCAGCGGCAATGCACTTATTGCGTCTATTACAGTCGGCGGCGTGGTGACCGGTAATCTGGTGGGTGTAACAACCATCACTTATAAATTGGCTACCGGGTGCCTTGTAACATCGCCGATGACCGTTAATCCGCTGCCAGCGGGCATTACCGGCCCGACTTTAGTTTGTGTAGGCTCAACAATAGCATTGACCGATGCGTCGGGTGGAGGAACATGGAGCAGCAGTAACAATTTATTCGCTACCGTAAGTGGAACAGGTACCGTTACCGGTATTGCCATTGGTGTTGTAACGATCACTTATACGTTGCCCACCACCTGCTATGCTATTCATACAGTAACGGTAAATGCGCCGGTAGCCGTAATAACTCCCCTTGGAGATACGACTTTCTGCCCGGGTGGATTTGTCGTGTTGACGGCTAATACCGGCGCAGGATTAAGTTATCAATGGTATGTGGGTGGTGTGGCTATTTCGGGCGCACTGACATCCAGTTATATAGCGTCAATAAGTGGAAGCTACCAGGTAAGGGTGACCAATAGTTCCGGTTGCAGCACTACTTCTATCCCAATGCTGGTGACCGCGGATGCCCCGATTGCGGCGATCACCGATGCAGGTGGCACTACTATCTGCGCAGGTACTACTACTACACTGGATGCGACTACAGGCGTTGGTCTTACCTATCAGTGGTTGCTGGATGGCGTAGCTATAACCGGGGCGAACAGCAGCTCCTATTCCACAACCGATACAGGCTCCTATTCTGCAATTGTTACTAACAGCACAGGATGTTCCGCTACTTCTAATATAATTACTATAACAAGCAACCCATCGCCTACTGCAAACGTCGTACTATCCGGGCCTATCACGTTCTGCCTGGGCGGAAGTGTAACGATGACAGCCAATTACGAGGCAGATTATACCTACCAATGGTATAATACCGCAGGTGTGATAAGCAGCGCGACAGGACAGTCTTATACGGCGGGTACATCAAGTGGATATTATGTGATCGTTACAAACAGCTATGGTTGTTCGGCAACTTCGGCAACAACGAATGTTGTTGCGAACCCCTTGCCAGATGTAACGATAACGCCAGGTGGCTCGATATTGCTCTGCGCCGGGGGTAGTGTATCACTCAATGCAGCTGTAGTGGCCGGGTATATCTATCAGTGGTATGTTGGTGGCTCAGCAATTGCCGGTGCTACTAATTCGGCATATTTGGCGACCACCAGCGGCGGCTACAGGGTGCAGGTTACGAATCCTGCTACAGGCTGCAGTGACGAAACGCATACTGATATGGTGGTAACCGTAATAAACGAAGCGATCGTAACGCCAATAACATCTGCATCGTATTGTTGGGGCAGCAGCGCCTTGCTTACAACAAATGTGTCGGGCGCTACCAGTACGGCAACTTATCAATGGTACTTCAACGGAGTATTGATACCCGGCGCAACAAACGCTATATACAATGCAACCGCTCCCGGCGATTATAGTGTGCTGATAACTATTCCGGGCAGTTGTACGATGACGACACCCTCGTTAACAGTGACACAGTATCCGTTACCAAATCCGATCGTTTCGTATGCCAGCGGCATTTTTTATACCGCGCCATACTATGTTACCTACCAATGGTATAAAGACCTGGTAATGATAGCGGGAGCGACAACATCCAGCACACCGTCTATAGGCAATGGCAACTACAAGGTGCAGGTCACAGATACTAATGGCTGCCAGTCGTTCGCGGATCCATATGTGTATAATGGTGGCGGGATAACCTATGTGCCCGGAGTGAACAGCATCGATGTGAAGATATACCCCAACCCTGCGCAAACTGTGGTGCATATAGAAGCGCCAATGCAGGTGCGCGCGGTAATCAGTGGGATAGATGGCAGGTGTGTAATGAATGTATCTGAAGCTAAAGACATTGATGTCAGCAACCTTCCTGATGGCATTTACATGATCACGATCTATAATACCGAAGGCCAGAAAATAAAGACAGATAAGCTGGTGAAATCGGCGAATTAAGATGGTATTTGATTATTTAACACAGAGACGCGAGAACCATGCGTCTCTGTGTTTATTATTAGGGCAATACACAGGCTTTTCAGCTGATTCACCGATATATAATTACCATTTACCGACCTGCCACACTATTTAGCCGAAATAAATTTTCATATCTTTTGGCTAGCACATAGCTTTGCACCCACTAACAACACATTTTGATGCTGCTACATATACGATCACGTTTTTTAAGAACATTTACGCTATTTTCATTTCTGCTGTTCGTTGCAACAGCGGCCAATGCTCAATATAAGATCAGCGGCACTGTAATAGACAATAAGGACAAGCCAGTGAGAGGCGCCAATGTATACCTCGACAATACACTAGATGGCGGAACTACCGACAGCCTTGGTATTTTCAGATTTACCACCTCTGAGAAAGGCAATCAGACCATAGTGGCATCGGAAGTGGGCCACGAGAATGCAGGGCAGCCCCTGGTGATCAGTGGCGATATAAGCGGCATTGTCATTAAAATGAAAGCCAAACCGCGCGACCTGGACGTGGTGGTGATCACGGCCGGCTCCTTTGAGGCATCGAATGATAAAACAAAAACGATATTGAAGCCACTGGATATTGTGACCACAGCGGGCGCACAGGCAGATGTAGTGAAAGCTATAGAGATGCTGCCGGGTACACAGCAAACAGGTGCAGATAACGGCCTTTTTGTAAGGGGCGGAGACGCAAGTGAGGCGGCTATAGTGGTAGATGAAATGGTTGTGCAGAATGCTTTTTTCAGCGGCCCTCCCGGTGTAGCTACCCGCAGCCGTTTTGGTGCATTCAATTACCAGGGCGTGTCCTTTAGCAGCGGTGGCTATAGCGCCCGCTACGGCCAGGCTTTATCCAGCGTTCTGGAGCTGAACACTACCGACCTGCCAGACAAAAGCAATGTGAACATGGGCATAAATATGGCAGGTGTGTACGCCTCAGGAACTAAAAAATGGAAGAAAAGCGCACTTGACTTTGGCGCTGGCTATAATAATACTACCCCGTTTTTTGCCCTGGCAACTACCAACTATAAATTTTACGAGCCACCTTCAGGCGGGTCTGGCAATCTGCGCTATGTGTGGAAGCCCAACAAAGATGGCATCCTGAAGGCCAGCTTTAATGCCAACTACAGCCAGAGCGGTATAGCTATAGACAATCCTTATGCTGCAGGGGCTACAACCGGCGGCCCGTTCGACAGTCTGGGCAACCCCGTGCATTATAAAACTGCCGACCAGTACTATTACAGCAATGTATCTTATAAGCAGTCTTTCGGCACCAGGTATTACCTCTACACCGCAGCTTCTTACAGCCTTGATAAAACCAACAGTGACTTTGGCCCCATCCCGATAAATGAAAAGGACAACCGCGCACAATTCAGGATAGAAGGTAAGGACTATTTCACCAGCCGCCTCAACCTGCTTGTGGGAACAGATGTGCAGAACTTTGGCCTATCAAAGGTCTATAGCACCTACCCTGCCCTTCAGTTTAATGAAACGATCGCATCAGGATATAGCGAGCTGGAATGGACTCCGATAAATAATATCGCACTGAAACCCGGCGTGCGCTACGAGCACAGCGTGCTGCTGAATAATGATAAGGTGGCGCCCCGCCTGGCAATGGCAATAAAAACAAGCGCTCACAGCCAGGTATCGCTGGCAGGCGGTGTCTTTTACCAGGAGCCGGATTACGCCTACCTGCAGGCCGGTTTCAGGCAACTGGATATGCAGCAGGCAACGCACTATATAGCCAACTGGCAGTATAGCAAGGACGACCGCATACTGCGCATCGAAGCATACTATAAAAATTATGGCAACCTTATTCTTGAGAAAGACAGCGCCTATGACCCTAATGCCTACCGCATAATAGCGCCATATCCATATGGCAACGTTATACCAACTAATGGCGGTAAGGGCTATGCCCAGGGACTCGAGCTTTTCTACCGGGATAAAAAGTCAGTTAAAAACCTGGACTACTGGATATCTTACAGCTATATAGACACCAAGAGAAAGTACAGCAACTTTATTACAGAAGCGACGCCAACATTTATTGCCACGCATAACTTCAGCCTGGTAACCAAGTATTTTGTAGACAAGTGGCATACCAATTTCAGCGCTACATACAGCTATGCCAGCGGACGGCCATACTATAATCCGCTTACAGCAGCAGACACGTCTAAATTTTTGTCAGACCGTACACCGGCTTTCAATAACGTTGCGCTCACTGTTGCCTATTTGCATACTTTTGGCAAGTGGTTCACTGTATTTTACATCAGCCTGGACAATATCACCAACCAGCACAACGTGTTTGGCTACCGATATGCCTACGATGCAAATGGAAACCCAACAGGTGACAGGTCGCCCATTGTGCCCGCTCTTTACCGCTCCGTATTTTTCGGGATCAATATGTCGCTGACACAGTTTAAGAAAGATGAGTTGTAGAAGCCTCTCCCCGGCCCTCTCCCAAGGAGAGGGTGAAGCAGAATGAGTTACGCCAAAAATTTGTATTCATAAAAGTCAAAAAAATAAACAATGAAAAAGATGATCTTAACGAGCGCGATGGCCCTCACCGTTTTGAGCGCGCAGGCGCAGGATTTTAAGGCTCCGCTGGAGAAGACCTTCATGGCCTTCGATACCACAATGGCCCCTGAGGTAAAGATGGAGCAGGGGAATAAACTGGCCCTGATAGCCAAAAAGTGGGATAATGAATGGATCACGCACTATTATGCTGCCTACAGTAAGGTAGTGATGAGCTACTTCGAAAAAGACGTGACCAAGAAAGATGCCTACCTGGATGAAGCGGAAAAGGAAAAAGAAGATGCAGTAACATTGCTGAAGAAGGACAACGATGAAACCTATGTACTTGCGGCGATGATAGCCAATGGCCGACTGGGTGTGGACCCTATGAACCGCTGGCAGAAGTACGGCGCTATCTACACCACCAACCTGGAAAGCGCTAAAGAAATAAATCCGGATAACCCACGTATGTATTACATACAGGGCACAACTAAATTTTACACACCTAAAGCTTTTGGCGGTGGCAAAAAAGCAGCATTGCCTTATTTTGAAAAAGCAGCAGCATTGTTTGCAAAAGAGACAACTACCGATATTGCTACACCACATTGGGGAAAATTTCAGACCAATTATTTCCTCGGAGAATGTAAAAAGGAAGATAAGGAGTAATTGATAATCAGGGAATTAAGCGCTGGCACGATGATTTTAAGTACATAGGCAGCAAAGTAATTTTCCCTCCTGATACATCTTCATTTATATTCCTTCCTCAAGGGCCAGCACAAAAAAGTGCTGGCCCTTGTATATTAACCCCAAACCCCTAAAGGGGCTTTCCCTTATTTTTCACCGGAGAGCAGTAATAAATATTTTTTCCCAGCAACGGAAAGCCCCTTTAGGGGTTTGGGGTTGTATATTTACACCATGAATTGGGCATCGCTCTACACTACACAACGCACGGGCGACCGGTCTGAGAAAAGAACGGGCGACTTTGTACGCAATTCCTTTCTGCGGGATTACGACCGTATCATATTTTCATCGGCCTTCCGTCGGTTGCAAAACAAGACGCAGGTGTTTCCCCTCCCCGGTGCCATATTTGTACATAACAGGCTCACGCATAGCCTGGAGGTAGCCTCTGTGGGCCGGTCACTGGGCATGGCCGCTGGTGCGCGGATCGCTGAAAAATATCCTGATGCCGGAGAAAATTTCCGGGAGTTTTATCGCTATGAGCTTGCTTCTGTTATTGCTTCTGCCTGCCTGGCACACGATATCGGCAACCCACCCTTTGGGCATTCGGGGGAGGATGCGATACGGGCGTTTTTCACCAGCCTTGATGGAGATGCACGGAAAATCATACACGGGTCAATGAGTGAAAACCAGCTTAAAGATTTTGAATATTTCGAGGGCAACTCCAATGCGCTTCGGGTGCTTACCAATAGTTTTAATGAGCCTGAACAAGGCGGCTACAAACTTACCTATACTACGCTGGCATCGCTGGTGAAATATCCCTGTTCATCATCAGAAGGGTTTAATAAAAAGACTGGTCTTATCGCTACCAAGAAGTCCGGCTTTTTTGATTCGGAACTGGACACTTACAAACAAATAGCAAACCTGTTGCAAATACCTGTAAAAGAGGGTTATGACAATGTATATGCCCGGCATCCCTTCGTATATCTTACAGAGGCTGCAGATGATATTTGCTACCGCGTCATAGACCTTGAAGACGCACACAGACTGCACATTATCAGCCTTGAGACCTTTAAGGATATGTTCCTGCCTTTCTTTGAAAACGAAAAGGCGGAATATAATACACGAGCCTACCTTGAAAAAAAACTGGCCAATATAAACGATGACAACCAGAAGGTGCAATACATACGCGCCCGCTGGATAGGCCTGATGATTGAGAAAATGTCGGACATATTCATGGCGCACGAAGAAGAGCTACTTGCCGGCACACTGGAAAAGGACTTGTTGAAATGCCTGCCCGCAGAGGATCATAAACTGATAGACCGGATCAATGAGTTTTCGGTAAAGCATGTATATAACTACAAGGCGGTGGTGGAGATAGAGATAGCGGGTTACAATGTGATAGGCGGGCTATTGAAGGAGTTTGTACATGCCGTGCTAAACCCTAAGCTGCCAAAATCGGGTAAGCTGATAAAACTGGTTTCTTCCCAATTCCCGCTTTCCAAAGACGAGAAGGATGTTTACAGGAATATACAATCATTGGTGGACTATATCTCTGGCATGACTGATCTTTATGCAATAGATATTTACCGAAAGATAACCGGAATAACGATACCCGAGATTCGATAGCAGATGTGCCACACCTCAAAGGTCTGGCACATCCAACCCTCAGAGGTGCGACACCTATACCAATTGCCATTTATGGGCTATCTTTATTCGGCATAACATATTGAAATGACCCCCGCCCAATTGCATAAAATGCTTTCTGAATTTCGCTCGTTACCGGGCGAAACAGAAGTAATGGAGTTTAAGGAAGCAAAGAATGATTTTTCGTTCGGGAAACTGGGTAAGTATTTTTGTGCGTTAAGCAATGAGGCCAATCTGAAAAACAAGCCTTGTGCATGGCTTATCTTCGGCATAGAGAATAAGAAAAGAGCTGCCGTTGGTTCAAATTACCGCGCTGGCAGCCGCCCGCATTTAGACAGCATGAAGGGTGAAATAGCAGGCAGGACAACGAACCGCATTACCTTCATAGAGATCTATGAACTGGCAGAGGCGGGAGGCCGCGTTGTATTGTTTCAGATACCTGCTGCCCCGAAGGGCATACCGGTAGCATGGGACGGGCATTATTACGGCAGGGATGGGGAAGAATTATCGCCACTGAACCTGGAAGAAATAGAACGTATCCGGCGGCAGACAGCAAGCGCAGACTGGAGTGCGGAAATATGTACTCGTGCTACTATAGCTGATCTGGACCTTGCGAAAATTGACAACTTTATTGAAATAGCAGGAAAAGAGCGCGGCTTCCCATTGCAGGCAGGCGCACCTTTAGAAAATATATTGGCCCATCTGCAGCTAATGCAGGATGATAAAATATGCAATGCTGCCTTGCTCGCATTTGGTAAAAAGCCGCAACAGTTTTTCACTACGGCTATTACTAAGTGTGCCCGTTTTCACGGCCTTATTGTAGAGAAACCGATCCCTGCCCATAAAGTGTTTCATGGTGATGTCTTTGAACAGATCGATGCTGCTGTTGATTTTGTGCTGTCCAAGATCGATGTATCGGTTGGTATGCGTAATGAAAGCAACCAGGCACCTATAAAATATGAGATTCCCCGCCCAGTGGTGACTGAGGCTATTGTAAATGCCATAGCCCACAGAGATTATACCAGCAAGGCAAGTGTGCAGGTAATGTTATTTGCCGACAGACTGGAGATATATAATCCCGGCCATCTTACATCGAAATTAAGCGCAGCGCAATTGAAAACGAGACATGCCTCCCACCCTACAAATCCCATATTGGCTGAGCTAATGTACCAGGCAGGCTATATAGAACGTTTTGGTACCGGCACAGGAGAGATATTCAGGCTCACTAAAGAAGCGGGATTGAAAGAACCTGAGTTTGATTTTACAGAAGGGTTTACAATGATCATTTGGCGGCCAGCAGATGTTGCTGATGCGCAAGTACCGGATGAAGACCCCACAAGTACCCAGCAAGCACCCCACAAGTACCCAGCAAGTACTCCACAATTGCCTGACCCCGTCAATGCCCCGCCAGTACCAAGAAAGCGCCGCACAAGTACCGCACAAGTACCCGACAAGTACCCGACAAGTACCCGGCAAGTACCCGACAAGTACCCGACAAGTCAAGAAATTGATAAGGTACTATTAGTAATGGAAGGAGAAATGAAACGTGCATATATACAAGAGATACTTGAACTAAAAGACAGGGAAAGTTTTATTGAAACCTATCTGCAACCCGCTATAAATGAAGGTTTCGTAGAAATGACCATTCCTGATAAACCTAAAAGCTCTAAACAAAGCTACCGCCTGACGGCAAAAGGGAAAAAGCTGCAAAAAAAATTAAAGAGTAAACTATAGCGCTGACTTTCAGATATAATCCAATGCACCCAAAAGACCTGCGCATAGAAGATTTCACCTACTCGCTGCCCGATGAACGGATAGCTAAGTATCCGCTGCAGGAAAGGGATGCATCCAAGCTGCTTGTTTATAATAATGGAGCTATAAGTGAAGATACCTACAGCCATGTAGCCACTCATATTCCTGCGAATACCTTCATGGTCTTTAACCAGACGAGGGTGGTAAATGCAAGGCTGTTATTCACAAAGCCATCTGGTGGTACAATAGAAGTATTTTGTCTGGCACCAGCTGATACCTATGCCGATATACAGACAGCAATGCTGCAAAAAGGCAAGGTGCAGTGGGAGTGCCTGGTGGGTGGCGCCGGTAAGTGGAAACATGGAATGGTATTGCAGCTTAAGCATTGTGGGCCAGATTTTGTTTTGTCTGCGAAGATCGTTAGCCGCACTGTGGCTTCATTTGTGCTGGAGCTGGAATGGGATGATGCAGCCCTAACATTCGCTGAGGTATTGCATTATGTGGGCAAAGTCCCGCTGCCACCATACCTGCACCGTAGTGCGGAAATAAGCGATGAAGAGCGTTACCAGACGTTGTTCGCAAAAGAAGAAGGCAGTGTAGCTGCGCCTACTGCAGGGCTGCATTTTACGAATGAAGTGTTACAAAGCCTGGCGGCAAAAAATATCGACACTGCATTTGTGACACTACATGTGGGTGCGGGCACATTCAAGCCAGTGAAAAGTGAAACCATGGCTGAGCATGATATGCATGCCGAATGGATAGAGGTGAGCATTGATTTCATAAAACAATTAAACGCTAATCTCAATAATGGTGTGGTAGCAGTTGGTACCACATCGCTCCGCACTTTGGAAAGCCTGTACTGGATAGGGAACACAGTAGTGAACGGAGAATCGATCGACCTTCATGGAGTAGCAGTTAGCCAATGGGACCCTTACAACCAAACAGCTACCTGTACTACTGAAGAAGCACTACAGGCTGTTCTGACATATCTTGAAGCAAATAAGCTTACCAAACTGGTTACCCGCACACAAATATTGATAGCGCCAGGTTACACATTCAGAGTAGTAAAAGGATTGGTAACTAATTTTCACCAGCCGCAATCTACATTGCTGCTGCTGGTATCGGCTTTTATAGGCAATGACTGGCGGGGGGTGTATGAGTACGCTATGGATCACGATTTCAGGTTTTTAAGTTATGGAGATGGGAGTTTGTTGTGGCGTGCCGGCGAGTAGATAATATGGATCTTCACTGAAACGTCTTAATATTTAACATTGACCTAATCTTCATTTAGTAATTTTGCACACTAATTAATACCTATATATTGAACACACGCGAATTTATTGAAGCGGCATTACATGAAGATGTAGAGAATGGCGACTACTCCACGCTGGCGAGCATACCGGCAGATGCCAGGGGTAAGGCGGTATTGAAAATAAAGGAAAACGGCATAATAGCTGGTTTAGACCTTGCTGAAGAAATATTTCAATTCCTGGAGCCGGGAGCGGAGTTCACGTTTTTTAAGAAAGACGGTGATAAGGTGAGCAATGGCGAAATAGCTTTTGAAGTCACAGCAAGTGTTCATACCATTCTGAAGGCAGAGCGGCTGACGCTTAATTGCATGCAGCGTATGAGCGGCATCGCCACACTTACCGGCCAATATGTGGATGCCATAAAAGGTTATCCTGCAAAGATCCTCGATACGCGCAAAACCACTCCCCTGTTCAGGGCATATGAGAAGGAAGCAGTGCGCATAGGCGGCGGCGTGAACCACCGCATGGGCCTGTATGATATGGTGATGCTGAAAGACAACCACATAGATTTTTGCGGCGGCATAAGGCAGGCCATAGAGAATACGTGTGATTACCTGCGGAAGAACGGCCTGAACCTGAAAATAGAGGTGGAGACAAGGAGCCTGGACGATGTGCGGCAGGTATTGGCGGTGGGCAATGTGGACCGGATAATGCTGGACAACTATAGCCCGGCGCATATAGAAGAGGCCGTAACCCTGATAGGCGGCAAGTACGAAACAGAAGCATCTGGTGGTATAACACTGGATAATGTAATAGCGTATGCCCGCACCGGGGTTGACTATATTTCTGTTGGCGCCATAATACACCATGCAGTAAGCATGGACCTAAGCCTAAAAGCACAGATACTATGAGCAAAAAACACATCGTGTTTATCATAAACCCTAAGTCGGGTGTACAAAGGCAGAAGGAGATAAAAGCGGCTATTGATGCCCATCTTGATAATGAGAAATACTCACACGAAATACTGAATACCGAATATGCCAAGCATGGTATTGCACTGGCGAAAGATGCAGCTGGCAAGGGCGCATATGCGGTGGTGGCTGTGGGCGGCGACGGCTCGGTAAATGATATAGTACAAGGCCTGCTGGGTACCGGCACGGTGCTGGCTATAATACCAAAGGGCTCAGGCAATGGTATGGCCCGCACCATGCGGATACCGCTGGATACAGCGGAGGCTATAAAAGTGATCAGCATGGGCAATGTGGGCGAAATGGATGTAGCGTTTGCAAACGGGCAGGCCTTCATCAGTAATGCTGGTGTGGCGTTTGACGCGCTGATCTCGAAGAAGTTTGCAAAGAGCGAGCGGCGGGGTTTCATAACGTATAGCTGGCTGGTGACAAAATATATGTGGCTGTATAAGGAGCGCGACTTCAAAATAATTATAGATGGTAAAGAACATAAGTCGAGGGCGTTCATGATAAATGTGGCCAATGGGCAGCAGTTTGGCTATAACTTCAAAATAGCGCCCATGGCTAGTTTCAGCGATGGCATACTGGATGTTATCATTATCCGCAAATTCCCCAAGATACTAGGTGGCACATTGGTGGCCCGTGCTATGAACGGCACCATTGCAAAAAGCCCTTTTGTAAAGCACTTCACGGGCAGAGAAATAACCATTTCGAACCCGCTGCTGAAACTGATGCAGACAGACGGCGATGCTCATGCGTGTGAAAATGAGATAAAATTCACGGTGCAAAAGGGAGCGCAGAAGGTAATAGTACCTTAGCTCACATTGCAGTCTTACTCGGGTACAAATGTTAAAATCTGATAAAGGTTTTTGTTTTTGAAAAGACTCTTTGGAGCAGCACCTTTCCCGCAAAACAAATGAATTGTTCAGCATCAGCGACAAGATCGTATTGTACGACCTGACGAACACCTACTTTGAAGGGCAATACTCAAACAGCAAGCTGGCTAAATATGGCCAGAGCAAAGAAAAGCGCAATGATGCCCGGTTGGTGGTACTGGCAACACTCCTGTTTCTTATTACATGCTCGGTGAGCTTCCACCCTTTTTCAACCGCCATAGATTTATCGAAGGCATTTCGCATGACTCGCCGATACTCGCACAGTATACCCCCCCCCCACTATTCTTCGCAGCCTACGCACAACACCCGAAAATTCTAATGCAGTTTGTTTCCAAAACACGCCTGACTTTATCTCATCGCTCGATACGCTTTTAGCAAATGTATTTTAGTTGCCCTTCTCTTATCACCCCGGGGTACTAAAAAAGGACACTCGGCTGAGTCTGAAAGCGTATTTTATGATTTTATTATTCGGATGTGTGTTTTAATATTGTTTACTTTAGTGTTATAATATGAAAACCTCCTTCATCATATATGCGCTCTTAGTTTCGGCAGGAATAGTGACATTTGGTTGTAATAAACATAATACCCCTTCGCTGTTAAGTAATACCTATAACATGGCAGGATTGCGTGTTTGGTCCGGAGTATATTGCGGGTACACATCTGGATTCAATTCTTTGCCAGATACCATTATCAATACTTCAGGTAATTGGTCTATCCTGATAATTAATGATGCTACGATCAGGTTTGCAGACACAATGAAATATACCCGTTCTGATTATAGAGACACAATTATGTTCACACGTGTTTCTTATTACAGCCCATCAGCATTTGTAAATGACACCATATGGTACAATTACTTAAGCAATGTAATAACACATCATTCTTATGAGGCAATCAGTTTAGACCAATACACTTACTCTTATACAAATGAACACAGCCCATAGCTTTGACATTCAAACTGAGGTTAAAATGACTGCAAACCAGGCTGCCAGCAAGCAAGTTTCTTCGTTGTCCGTGCAGCTTACACCCTACCGCTTCATCATTCATTGTTGCATACTACTGCTTATCGCCGGCTGTACACCCAACCCATATAGCGCCACCAATAAAATGCATCAAAGGCAGGTAAAGAAAGCCGCATCAAAGCTAAGGGCGAAGCCGGAAGTATTCACCAGCGACTCGGTTAAGGCGTCCGATTATTTTGTCGGCACCACAAATTTCAGCATGCGCAAACCCAATTTTGTCATCATTCATTACACCGCCCAGAACACTTGCGACCTCACCCTGAAAACCTTTACTACACCACGTAGTGAAGTAAGTGCACACTACGTCATTTGCCGCGATGGCATTGTGCACCACCTGCTCAACGACTATCTGCGCTCACACCATGCCGGCCTTGGTAAGTGGGGCGCAGTAACAGATATGAACTCCTGTTCCATAGGTATAGAGCTGGATAACAGCGGTGCCGAGCCATTCAGCGACCCGCAGATCGCGGGCCTGCTCAGCCTGCTGGGCCACCTGAAGAAAGAGTACAACATACCCGCTGCCAACTTCATCGGTCATGCCGACTTTGCACCCGGCCGCAAAGCCGATCCCGGCGTTTTATTCCCATGGAAGCAGCTTGCAGCAAATGGTTTCGGCCTTTGGTACGATGATGTGCGCGACACCATACCCACCGGCTTCAACCCCGTTATGGCCCTGCGCCTCATTGGCTACGACACCAAAGACACCACCGCCGCCATCCGCTCCTTCAAACTTCATTTCATGCACGACACCGATCGACACATGAACACCGCCGACAAAAGTGTACTCAATAACCTGGCAAGCAAGTATTAGTAGCGGGTGATGTCCGCAGGCCCCCGCCTGGCAAAGCCTAATATAGATTCGTCATCCTGAGCCAAAGCCTTCACTGAGCTTGCCGATGCGTCGATGGGCACTTGGAAGGGGATAATGAACTTGTACTCCCGGCATTCACAGAACTGACGCAGGGAATTGTTTCCTGGTACTTCGTTCCCCCGCTCTTTCGGATTTACAATCCGAAAGCTATGGTTTGGGATTTGCAATCCCATTAGCTGCATTATAATCAAACCCTTAACCCCTATAACCAAATCGTCTTGGGACCAATCATATTGCTTAGTACCTTTGTGTCGGATTTAGCCTTTTTCCAGCCTCTTTCTAACTTGGCGGCCTTTGCGCAGTTTTCCTTTGCGATCTTTGCGTTAAATTTTTTAAATATATAGACCTGCAAAACTAAAACAGCCAACTTGACTGTTGGGGTATGATGAGGCACGAAATGGGACATGACAATTTTCATAATGTAATTCTGAAAATTCTTTGATCCTGAAAATTCTTGTCATCGCGAGCGGAGCCGAACGACAGACAAATGCCCCACTGCGGGGTAACGGTGGGTAACAATGGGAAATTATAAATAAACTTAATGAAATAGAAACACAGCCACAGTAAAGGATTGCAAAGAAACACCGCCCGATGCAAATGCCCCACATAACCACCGAAAAAATTTGTTAGAGATGGGAAATTCGGTCTATAGTCGACAAGACATGAATTAGTGTAGTTCTCGCAGCTGTTGAAAAGTAAGACTGTCATGGTGAGCCTCGCCGAACTATGACATGCTGAGGTTTACGTTGAATTTTAATCAGGGTACTGGCTCAAGAATTTTCCTTTGGGCAGTATAGATAGTCAAAATGATGAATAACATTATAAAAAACAATATGAAAATAACCGCCCTTTCACTGTTAATGCTCTTGCTGGTTTGCTCCTGCCGGCACCCCAAAGAATTGGTGTATAAAGATGTCCAGCACTTCAAATTGCAGAATGCAGGCTTAAAACAATCCGGCATTAGCCTGGATATCCGCATGTACAACCCTAATAATTATGGTATAAAGCTGAAGAATGCAGATGTAGATGTCTTCGTCAACGGCACCCTGCTCGGCAAAATGTGCGTCAACAACCAGTGCTCCGTTCCTGGCCTCGACACATTTTTATTGCCCGTCACCCTCAATGTGGATATGAAAAATGTACTCCCCAACGCGCTCCAGATGTTCTTAAAAAGCGATGTAGACATAAAACTCAGCGGCACCATAAGGGCCGGCCGTCGCGGCATCTACATGAAAGTCCCCGTGAACTACGAAGGCAAACAAGACATCCGCTCCAGCCTGAAGTGGTAGGAGGAGCTCTGCCATTCGTAAAAAATTACATGATCAACACTGTTGACTAACCACAATGCGGGAAAACAATTTAGCCGAATTAGTATCCCGGGCTAAAAATTATGCATTAAGCTTAATGCATGGTCCCCCTCCTGTCTGCCGACAGGCAAGGTTAGGGGACAGGGGTGTGGAGGGGTGTGAAGGTTTTGCTTGTATTAAAACTTATTCTTCCACATCATGCTCTCCACAGGCTTATTCGTCCTGCCGGTGTACTTGGCGCCCTCTTTCTTGTTGTACTTGTTGATCACTTCGCCCTCAGCCGGGAAATAGATAAGCTGCCCAATAGGCATACCCGCATACACCCTCACCGGCACCACGCAGGATATTTCCAGCGTCCAGGCGTTGCAGAAGCCCACATCGCCCTTGCCCGCAGTAGCATGTATATCTATACCCAGCCTGCCCGTCGATGACTTCCCTTCCAGGAAAGGTATGTGCGCATGAGTCTCGGTATATTCATCGGTAACGCCCAGGTACAGGTTGCCCGGAAGCAGTACGTAGCCTTCCTCAGGTATTTCGAAGTGAGATATAGTGTTATGTTTGCGGGCATCAAGTACAGCATCATTATACATGGCCAGGTACTTGCCCAGGTGTACATCATAGGAGTTGGAACCCAGGTTTTTGCGGTCATAAGGCTCTATTACAATAGTACCTTTTTCTATTTCTTCAAGTATGCGGGAATCAGAAAGAATCATGCGGCAAATATATAATAATCTTACCCGTCTGGACCCTGCTGTCGCGAATTTTTTCGGCAAAATCCAGCACAAATAAAATGTTATTAGCTTTTAATTTGTTAACTGTGCCTCCTTTTAACTTTTTAACCTATTTTTGCTCCCCTTTAAGACGGATTATGGAATATAGAGAAATAGTAGCAGTTACTGGCCTCGGCGGACTTTACCAATTGTTGACCACAAAGAGCGATGGCGCCATAGTGCGCAATGTGGCAGACAAAACAACAAAGTTCATTTCTGCGCGCCAGCACAATGTAACACCACTGGAAAGTATAGAAGTATACACCACCGGCGACAACGTGCGCCTGCACAATGTATTCCAGAAGATGCTGGAACATGAAGCCAGCGTGCCACCTGTGGATGCCAAAAGCAACGATAACAATGCTATTAAGACCTACTTTACATCCATCTTCCCTGAGTTCGATCAGGAGCGTGTCTATGTGAGCGACATGAAGAAAATGCTGAAGTGGTATGAGATACTGAAAGCTAACGACCTCCTTCGTTTCGAAGCGGAAGAAGAGGCAGTACCAGAAGAGGAAGCCGCACCAGCAGCCGTTGAAGCAACTCCCGAAGTAGCTGAAGAAAAGCCTGCGAAAAAAGCGAAAGCCAAAAAAGCTGATGATGCCGAAGCTGCCCCAGCTGAGGAAAAACCAAAGAAAGTAGCCAAAAAGAAAAAGGCTGAAGGAGAAGATGCAGCCGAAGGTGAAGAAAAACCAGCTAAGAAAGCTGCTCCCAAGAAAAAGAAAACAGAAGAGTAATAGGCACTATAGGTAGTCAGGCAAAATTTGCATCTCTACAACATGACCGCAAAGAATTAGGGCTAACCTGCATGGTTAGCCCTCGTTCTTTTAGATCACCACCACCTCGTAAAAGTCACTTTTGCTGAAATATTTCTGCGCCAGCAATTGAAGCTCTTTAGGGGTAACTGTTTTGTAAATATTGATATTGTTGTTGAAATAATCTTCGGTAAACCCATTCAGGATGAGGGTACGCCAGCGTTGAAGTATAGAGAATGGCCCGTCAAGGTCACCCAGCAAGCCGCCGAGCAGGTAGTTCTTTACAAGCAGCAGCTCATCTTCAGTTGCAGGCTCGTTGCAGAGGGTTTCCATTTCATGATAAACTTCTTTTATAGCAGCGTCTATCACATCTCTTCCAGTCTCCGTATGAATGATAAGAGAACCACCACTGATATCCGGCGACAGAGAGCTGTAAATGCCGTACGTAAAGCCTTTTTCCTCTCTTATATTGCTCATTAGCCGCGAGCCGAAATAGCCGCCAAACAAGGTGTTAAGCATCACCATAGGTGAGTAATCGGGGTGGTGCCGGTTAGGGAACTGCCTGCCTATCCGTATAGCGCCCTGCACACCATTTGGATCATTGTTCACCCTAAGCATCTTATCGGCGGCGGCCTGTATAGCAAATGTCTCCTTCTTGATCTCGGCATGATCCAAAGCCACATTCCCGAAAACATCGTTGATGCACTTTACTTCTCGTGTCCCTACCTTGCCGGCCATGAACATGCGTACGTTAGCCAGGTTGTAGTGTGTGCGATAAAAAGCAAGAAGATCTTCGCGTGTAACCGCTTCTATGTTCTCCTTCTTAGAATACCGGCCATATGGATGCGATGGGCCATAGAGAAGCGCATCTACCTGCTGGTTGGCTACAAACTCACACTGGCGCAGGTTTACCAGCAATTTCTGGATAGCATTGTGCTTATGTATCTCCACTTCTTCCTCCGGGAATATGGCGTCTGTCATGATCTCACGGATCATCGGCAGCAGCTCCGGGAGATGCTTGGTCAATGCGTAAAGTGTGATAGTTGCATAGTCATTTCCTGCGCTCACTTTCAGTTGTGCACCAAAAAATTCAAGGGCTTCGTGTATCTGTTCTGCCGTATATTTTGAGGTGCCGTTCTTAAGCAATCCGGCTGTGCCCTGCGCTACAGAAGGCTTCTGTTCATACCAAAGGCCCGCCGGAAAAACCCAATCGATCTGCGCTACGTCCTGCACACCTGCATCCAGCCAGTAGAGCGGCAATCCGTTTTCCAGCTTTTCTGTTTGTATAGGGGGCAGCTTGTAGTCAAACTCCACTGCATCATGTATATCCGGTGATTTTGTTCTGTCTAATACCATTGTTTGCATCAGCATTTTATTGTTCAATAAAGGTACTACTTAATAAAGAGGGCGCGCAATTCGCCTGCATCTTCAGCCTTCATCTTGCCGCCCAGTATCAACCTTAGCTGTCTGCGGCGCAGCGCTCCTTCAAACATTTTTGTCTCCAGGTCGGTGTCCGGTACCAGCTCCGGCACTTTGCGCGGCTTGCCATGCGGGTCCAGCGCCACAAAGGTCATATAGGCCTCGTTAGAAAGATATTTATACTGAGCAGTGAGGTCCTCACCCCACACACGCAGGTATATTTCCATAGAGGTGTTGAATGACCGTGTCAGCTTGGCTTCTATGGTCAGCAGGTTACCTAGTCTTATTGGCTGCGTAAAAGATATATTGTCAACAGAGGCCGTCACAACGGGGCAGTTGCAGTGCTTTTGCGAAGCGATCGCCGCCGCAATATCCATCCAGTGCATCAGCTTGCCACCCATCAGGTTGCCTAGCGTATTGGTGTCGTTCGGCAGCACCAGCTCAGACATGATCACAAATGTATCCTGTGGTTTTTTTGTTTGCATTTCACTCGTTTTTTAAAAGCGAAAATTACGCCAATATCAGGTCTTGCTCGGCGATTATTTTAAAAGCTCGGCATAGGTCATTACCTGGTATGGCTTTGTTGAGTCCACATTGAAGTATTCTTTATTCAGCTGGCTGCAGGGAAAATTGGCATAGGCATCAAAAAAGCCCTTAGGGTCTTTTAAACAATCCAAAACCCGTTTGTCACCCGGGTTCACGAACATAAAAGTCAGCTGTGGCTTATCTCCATCCATTGAGGACCGCATGACACTTTCAAAAGGCAAGCCCCAATAGAGCTTTGATGCGGTGATAAGTTGGACATCATTATAAAGCGCCAGTTTTGTAATCCCCTTTTTCCGCATCTGGGTTAATATTTGTTCCGTCATATTTATACGGGCTGTGAATGGCGGCAGGAACGAGATGATATAAACCATCCTTACGACAAATATGCCTGCTACCAGGCATGTAGCAATTGATGATCTGATGCCCGGCAAAAATGCAAAAACAAACGGCGTAGCAGCGATAATACCGATACAGGACCATTCACTTTCTATATGAAACAGCTGGGTGGTACCATCCAGATCTCCGTAAGTGAGCCCTATGATGATCATATACCCTGCAACCGATAACACTGTCCAGACGGCCTGCATGTATTGTTTGCTGCTGATCAGGGCTATCATGCCAAGAATAAAAACTATTGTACCAGCCCAGTAATTTATGAGGCACCTCCACAAAAAAGCCGTTACCTCCGGCTTTGTAAATGACTCAATAACATCTTTTATTGAAAAGTGCGTCACTCCATGCAGCAAGGCGCTTTCTGTTGCATTTCCCCCAGTGGATAAAAGAAACTTAACCGCTATGATACAGCCAATAAGCACCGTCAGCAGCAATGAGGCATTCCTTGAAAACGGCCAGCTCCCTTTGTCAATGATAAAGAATACCCACAAATAAATAAACGGCACGGCGATCACAAAATGAGTAAATAGCGCCAGTGCACCGAGCACTAAAAAAGACACCGCCAACAAAGCGATATTAGACTTCCTGCCCCCCAAGTATATGACAACGCCATACATCAGGAACATCCACGCAATGCCCTGCGGCACCTCGCTCACCCATATAAACGATTCACTGAAAAACAGGAAATAATACAAGGCCATAAGAATGGCCAGGCGATACTGTTTGAGTACGTAAACCAGTATGGCATTCACTGAAAAGAAAAACAGGTTGAAGCTGACACCATAACCGATCAAAATTGCCTTCAGAGACAGGTGCAACTTTTGCCCAAAGTAAGGCACCATCTGCGTGACAAATGAACCATACCTGCTTTCCTGAATGGCCAGCTTCTTGTCGTTAATAATGTGGAACAAAACATAGGATGCATCTGCAAACAGCACCCGCTCCCGATAAAACAACAAGGCAGTAATAAAAAGCCCGGCCATGGCTGCAAGCCCCACCTTGGCAACACCTTTTAATGACTGCTTGCTAACATCCATAAAACTGGAAAATCTGGGATTAAGGATACAATATAAATAAGAAAGGCCACCTACAGGCAGCCCTTCAATTCTTTTTGGTACAAATTATTTTGCGATCGTTATTGCCTTTACTGCGATCTCTTTACCATTATTGTTTAACCGGACATAGCAGGTGCCGGAAGCTACAGACGGCAATACAACGTGTGCCTGGTTGCCTGTTACACTCAATGCGTTTGCAGCAAGTACCTTACCGCTCACATCCATGAGCTCGTAGCTCCATGTGCCGCCTATTGCAGGCAGGGTAACAGTAACCTCACCGCCGCTTACCGGATTTGGATAAATGCCCACAGTTGCAACAGCACTGGCTTCAGCCACACCCAGATCTATTGTGCGCTGTGTATGCGTAGTGGCCTTGGTTGGAGTACTGTAAGTGCTGTCTGTAAACTGTACATTAGCAAAGGCGGTCACCTCTTCCGGACGGTAGTAGTTTTGCTCGTAAGTAGTGGTTACCTGGCCCTGGGTAACGCCTAAACCACCAAGTACCGTAGCAGATGCAGGAGCGCCATTAACGAAAAAGCTATCAACTGTAGAAGTTTTTGTCTGTACCTGTAAAACATTAAACCAGCTAGATGCAGTGCCTGCCAAAGTTTTTACACGCATTTGCCCCCATCCGATAACCGAATCTTGCTCAGTTACATAGCTAGACACAACGCCAGGTGCATGGCTTAGCGGCACGAGAGCTACCGAAATAATAAAATGAAAATTAAAATGATAGTTTGAAGACCAAGACGAATGATACGTTGCAGGGAAGCCTATTTTTGTACGTGGCGAAGAGTATATTGTGTCCTGTGCTGGTATAATTAAGCTGTCAGTCGGGCCGAATGTTACTGCCGCAAGACTGTATCCCATCTGCTGCACATTAACACCATATTCCAGGAGACCTGATGCAACATTGGAAGACTGTACGTTTCCCTGGTAGCTGTACGTGGACAGGCTGTAAAAGTTACTGTCTGCAAACTGATAGGTAGTTGTTGGCACACGATACACATATAATACAGGTGTGGAGTCCGTAACATCGGTAAGATCCCACATACCATTTGCAGCAGCTGCAAATGAAGGGAAAGCAGAAGCCGCCGTGGTGACTTTAAGGCTATCAGTGCCTGTTAATGTTGCAGGATAACTGCCCGATGTGAGCGTGATCTGTGCATGTGTACTTGCAGCTAATAATAGCACTGCGATCGATAGTATAGATTTTCTCATAAAAATATTTTTCGCGAATGTATGCAAAAGCAGTATAATAACATAATCTTCTGAAATTTCGGCCTTATTTACTCAGGTGCATGCTGCGCTCTTTGTAAAGGTTCCTGAACCAGGGATCTCGAAGATTTTTAATAAACCTGATGGCTTCGCCGGTGCTTTTCATTTCAGGCCCCAGTTCCTTATTTACATTCGGGAATTTATTAAAGCTGAATACAGGCTCTTTTACCGCGAAGCCTTCCAGCTTTTGCACCAGCTTCAGGTCTTTTAGTTTTAGCTCACCCAGCATCACTTTGGTAGCGATATTGAGGTAGGGAATACCATATGCCTTGGCAATAAACGGAGTAGTGCGGCTGGCGCGCGGATTTGCTTCTATCACAAACACCTTACCATCTTTAATAGCATATTGAATATTTATCAATCCCTTTATGTTTAGGCGTAAAGCTATTTTTTTAGCAATGTCCGTCATCTCATCTACTATCAGGGGAGTAAGGTTGAAGGCTGGTAAAACTGCGTGGCTGTCGCCGCTGTGAATACCTGCCGGCTCTATATGCTCCATAATACCCATTATGTGCACTGTTTCGCCATCGCATATTGCATCCACTTCCGCTTCCTGGCATCGGTCCAGGAAATGATCAATGAGTATCTTATTGCCGGGCAGATGCTTTAAGAGGCTTACCACACTTTTTTCCAGTTCCTCATCATTTATCACTATCCTCATGCGCTGGCCGCCGAGCACATAAGAAGGGCGCACCAGTACAGGGTAACCTACTTCTTTTGCTACCTCAATAGCCTCATCGGTTGTGTATGCTGTACCATAATTCGGATAGGGAATACCCAGCTCTTTCAGCGTATCGCTGAACCGGCCACGGTCTTCGGCAATATCCATGCTGTCGAAAGAAGTACCTATTATTTTTATTCCTTTTTCGTGAAGGCGTTTTGCAAGTTTCAGGGCAGTCTGACCACCCAGCTGAACGATGATGCCATCTGGCTTTTCATGCTCTATGAT
The DNA here is from genome assembly GCA_903881585.1 of uncultured Bacteroidota bacterium. Lineage (GTDB taxonomy): Bacteria > Bacteroidota > Bacteroidia > Chitinophagales > Chitinophagaceae > Nemorincola. The sequence continues at coordinate 40,663 of CAIRTW010000217.1, forward strand.
CTCCCACAGATGCTCCCAGTACACCGGCTCAAAATAGAGCTTGTCAGCAATATCAAAATCTGTTGACACTGTTTCGGGATTACAGTTTACCATTATCGACTCATAGCCACATTCCCTGATGGCCATCAGGCCGTGGGTGCAGCAGTAATCGAACTCAATGCCCTGGCCTATACGGTTTGGCCCGGAGCCGAGCACTATAATTTTTTTCTTTGCAGATACTTTACTTTCATTAGATACCTCTAAAGGTGAGGATGCCGGACCTTGCTCAAACGTGCTGTAGAAATATGGCGTTTTAGCTTCAAATTCTGCGCTGCAGGTATCTACCATTTTGAATACCCGCGTTATTCCCAGCGCTTTTCTATGCTCATATACTTCTTCTTCTGTGCAATCTTTCACCAGCTCAGCTATCTGCTCATCGCCAAAACCCATTTGTTTTGCCTCGCGCAACAGACCGTCCGGCAGTTTTTCCAGGTGTTTGTATTTGCGTATCTCCGTTTCCAGATTTACAATGTCCTGTATCTGGTACAAAAACCAGCGGTCTATTTGCGTAAGCTCCCTTATTGTTTTTATAGATACCCCTGCCGCCATTGCTTCTTTGATGCGGAATATACGGTCCCATGTTGGTCGTTTCAGTGTATCTATCAATTCTTCCGGGCGCAAGCGGCTGGTGCTGATAAAAGACAAGCCTGTTGCATTGTTCTCCAGGCTTTGACATGCTTTTTGCAAAGCCTCGGGGAAAGTGCGCCCTATGGCCATTACTTCACCCACCGATTTCATTTGCAGTCCTAATGTATCATCCGCGCCTTTGAATTTATCAAAGTTCCAGCGTGGCATTTTTACTATCACGTAGTCAAGCGCAGGCTCAAAGTAAGCCGATGTTGTTTGCGTGATCTGGTTCTTTAATTCATCAAGCGCATAGCCTATGGCCAGCTTGGCTGCGATCTTGGCTATGGGATAACCAGTAGCTTTCGATGCCAGCGCTGATGAGCGGCTCACGCGCGGATTTATTTCTATAGCAATGATCTCTTCAGTCTCGGGATTGAGCGCGAACTGCACATTGCAGCCACCGGCAAAATTGCCCAGATCGCGCATCATCATAATAGCGGTGTTGCGCATCAGCTGGAAAGCGGTATCACTGAGCGTCATAGCAGGCGCCACGGTGATACTGTCGCCCGTGTGGATGCCCATCGGATCAAAATTCTCAACGGTACAAATAATAACAACATTATCATTTCTATCGCGAAGCAATTCCAGTTCAAACTCCTTCCATCCCAATACAGCCCTTTCTACCAGTACTTCGTGCATGGGCGAGGCAGTAAGTCCACGCTCCAATGCGCCGTCCAGCTCATCTTTATGCATCACTATGCCACCGCCAGAACCGCCTAATGTGAATGATGGGCGGATAACTATAGGCAGCCCGATCTGCTGTGCAAATTCCTTTCCTTCGAGTAATGAATTTGCTGTTCTTGCTTCTGCCACCGGAACGCCAAGCCTGATCATCCATTGCCGGAACAGTTCCCTGTCTTCGGCCTTATCTATAGCCTTAATGTCCACACCTATCAGCTTCACATTAAAACGCTCCCAAACGCCCAGTTCATCAGCCTCTTTAGCGAGGTTCAGGGCTGTTTGCCCACCCATTGTGGGCAGCACTGCATCAATATCGTTTTCTTCCAGTATTTGCTCTATGCTTTCTACCGTAAGCGGCAGCAGGTACACCCGGTCAGCCATCATCGGATCGGTCATTATGGTGGCCGGGTTGGAATTTACCAATATCACCTTTACCCCTTCTTCGCGAAGGCTCCTGGCTGCCTGGGTACCTGAATAGTCAAATTCGCAGGCCTGGCCTATGATAATGGGGCCGGAGCCTATAATAAGAACACTTTTAATGGAAAGATCGCGTGGCATTCTGAAATTAAAAATTAAAAATTAAAAATTAAAAACGCGATGAGCAGATATAAAAATCGGGCTCAACGCCCGAGGTGCAAAAGTATAAAAAATACCGATTGCATTTTTTATTTTGTAGTTACACCATTCTCAAAAAGTACACAGATAATGTGTAAATGCATATGTACTTAAAAAAACGTTACTTTTTCGCGGTGTTTTATATATATATCTTATAAATTACCGCTTCGGGGATAATTATTTGCATAATTTTGCCGAAGCGGATAAAACTATCCGAAACTGTATAACTTTTTTCGCATTTTTGCGATTATTATAAAAATTACGTCCATAATGAGTTTTTTAGGGTTTTTTAAATTTCTTACACAGGAAATCGCAATAGATCTTGGCACAGCCAATACGCTTATCATACATAACGACCAGGTAGTGGTGGATGAACCATCGATAGTAGCTATAGACCGCACCACAAATAAAATTGTAGCTGTAGGCAAGAAGGCTATGATGATGCATGAAAAAACGCACGAAAACCTTAAAACCATACGCCCGCTAAAAGATGGCGTAATAGCCGACTTTAATGCAGCGGAAGGGATGCTGAGGGAAATGATAAAATTGGTTTATCCCAAGAAACCCATGTTCCCCCCCAGCTGGCGTATGGTGATCTGTATTCCTTCCAGCATTACCGAGGTTGAAAAAAGAGCGGTGCGTGACTCTGCAGAGCAGGCAGGCGCCAAGGAAGTATATATGATACACGAGCCTATGGCTGCCGCCCTGGGCATAGGCATAGATGTGGAAGAGCCAACCGGTAATATGATCATTGATATAGGCGGCGGTACTACCGGCATTTCTGTGATAGCGCTTGCCGGTATCGTATGCGACCAATCCATTCGTATTGCGGGCGATGAGTTTACCGGCGATATAATGGAGGCCATGCGCCGCTACCACAGCCTCATGATAGGAGAGCGTACAGCGGAGCAGATAAAGATACATGTAGGCTCGGCCCTAAAAGAACTGGACAACCCACCAGATGATATCGCGGTAAACGGCCGGGACCTGGTGACCGGTATTCCGAAGCAGATCATGGTATCTTACCAGGAAGTTGCCGAGGCGCTGGATAAATCGATCTTCAAGATAGAAGAAGCTATTCTGAAAGCGCTGGAAAGCACACCACCTGAACTTGCCGCAGATATTTATCGCCGTGGCCTATACCTTACCGGCGGTGGGGCATTGCTTCGCGGGCTGGACAAGCGCATATCGCATAAGATCAAACTGCCTGTGCATGTAGCCGATGATCCGCTGCGCGCGGTAGTGCGTGGTACCGGTATGGCGCTTAAGAATATAGCGAGAATGCCGTTTTTGATGAAGTAAAACCCCTGACCCCTAACCTGCCTGCAGGCAGACAAGAGGGGAACCAGGCATTTAGCTGCGCTTAAGACATTTAGCAAAAGGAATGAGTTTAGCAAAATGATGTTTATTATATTGCAAGAAAATTCCCAACTCCTAAAATAAGTGCGCAATTTTATACTCTTTGTACGGCGCTTTTTTAACCTCATATTATTTCTGATACTGGAAATAATATGCGTGATACTTATAGAGCATACCAACACTTTACAAGGCAACGACATCATCAGCTCGGCCAACATGGTCTCGGGCCTTGTTTATAAAAAGCAGAGCGATGTGGTCTATTACTTCGGACTGCGGAAGATGAATGACAGCCTTGTAAATGAGAATGCCCGCTTACGGAATCAGATAGACCAGTTGCATAGTGTAGATACACTAAAAGACAGCCTGGTACACCGCAAACTGTACCCTACCGATTCTTCTACGCATATTGTGAAGTTTGCTGATTATTTATACCGCACAGCACGTGTCATTAACAACTCCACGAATGCAAGCGACAACTACATCACCATAAACCGGGGATCGAAGGATGGCATTGCAAAAAATATGGCCGTAATTTCGGGAACAGGTATAGTGGGCCGGGTAGAGCATGTATCCGCTCACTTTGCAAGTGTGCTGTCTATACTGAGCTCTAAACAAAGAGTGAGCGCCAAGCTGAAGGACGGAACGAACGGATACATCAATTGGGATGAGAAGCAACCCGATGTACTGATAATGACGGATATACCGCAACAGGTAAAGGTGAAAAAAGGGGATTCGGTTTTTACTGCTGTTTTCTCTATTTTTTCTCCCGATATACTTATAGGAACTGTGCTGAAGACGGTAGTAGTGAAGAAAAACGCTATGCAGCTGATATACCTGCAATCGTCGACGAACTTTCACAATCTGCAGTATGTTTACGTGATCGAAAATAAGATGGTGGTGGAAAAGAAGATAGTAGAAGATTCGTCGGCTAAAAAATGATCACCTCTGCCCTCGTTCGACTACGCTCACAATGACAGGCGAAGGAAAGGGAGAAGTAGAATGAGTTGCGTACGCAACAAACAAATAAAGGGTTAAAAAGTTAAAGGGTTAGAAAGACATGAACGTTTACATAAAAAATATTTTACGTTTCTGTATTATCATCTTGCTGCAGGTGCTGATCCTTAATAAGATCACGCTGCGCTGGTGGAGTGAGCCTTCCGGTTTCCCGGTATTCATCCCGTATGTATATCCCCTGTTCATTCTTTTATTACCTTTTGAAACGCCGGTATGGGCATTGCTTATCGTGGGCTTCGTGCTTGGCACTACCGTAGATTCTTTTATGAATACAGCAGGTATGCACGCTTTTGCCACTGTTGTCATTGCCTACCTCCGCACCAATGTACTCAGTGCTTTGTTGCCACGCAACCTATCGGAATACGAAGGCCAGCACCCGTCGATAAGAAGCATGGGCTGGATGCCCTTCCTGGTGTATAGCGCCTTTCTGATAGTGCTGCATCACTTTGTTTTCTTCTCAATAGAATTATGGAATTTCTCAAACTTCGGTTTCCTGCTGCTGAAAATAATTGCTTCTTCTCTTACCTCTATGCTGTTTATTATTGTGTACCTGCTTCTTTTTACCAGGCAGAGTACATCAAGGATATAGATGTTTAGTCAAGAGGCAAAATGACGTTGAATTGAATTATATAGTCTGCAATGGCTACATCGGGTCTGAGCCAGTTAATTCCTATTTGGCCTGCATTATTTAATGCTCCGTTAATTTGTTTTATCCATGCAACACCAACATCATCTTTTATCAAATTGGAAAACGCATATGTTGCGATGAATGGTACCTCCAAAGAAACGGGCCAATAAGTCGTAGGCAATATTCCCATTATAGAATACAGGGAGGTAGGAGATCCTGCAAAATTTTGCGCATTGTTGGCAGTTAAAACGCCCCGTATTTGTAGTGAATTCGTAAGAAAGTTTTTCTTATAATAAATGTTGCCTGTTACGCCACCATCTGAAGGTGCGGTATTTACGATCATTGTGTTCCAAGCACTCTCCTTGTTATTGTTGCGGGTAACAAATACGCACTGTCATATCCCCTATACGGCACATCATGTAATTTTTTCCGATGCTAACAAACTGATTTCTATATCGCTACATGTTCGCACAACCTCGTCTTTTTCACAAGCCTGTTTTCCTGCGTTTTCATTCACGTCTCAAAAACATATTAGCCGTATTTCATGTTCCATTCGCGGCAATACACCACTGAGAAACATAAAATACGGCTAATACTACTCACACATCACACTCATTCACTCATTCACTCGTTCACACTATTCACAACTATCTTCATCCTGCTCACAACTCACTAATCATTACTATCAGCATCTCTCGCGACTATCTACTAGCTACGATCTACTAATTACTCACGACTATCTACTCGCAAACTTTAGACTTTCTACTTTAGACTCAAAAGACTAAGCAAAATCCATCTGGCTCTCTATATAGCTCCGTATCTTACGTATATAGTCATAATAACCCATCTGCATGCGCACAAAAAACAAGAGCAGTATTCCCACGCCCAGGCCCAACAGGGCATAAGATATCATCACGTCCCCACCCACCAGCATCAGTATCACCGCTGCAGCTATCAGAAACGAGCTGAAAATAATAATGAGCAGTGGCCCACCAAGGTCCAGTTTGCGCATTTTTGAGGTTACTACTACGTTCATTTTATTTCCGTCCTCCCTCATTTCTACTTTTGTTATTGGCAGTGTTTTTATACCCTCTTCCTGCTCCGCATGTGGTATTATCCGCAGCGACTGCTCTTTCTCTACCACCTCAAAATCCATGTTGTGTATCTTTACGTGATGCCCTATCAGCCTGGTTTTCAGGTCTTCCCTGGGTGTCGTTGACCGGTACTTTTGCGTTTTTGTGAATAACATAACATTCATTTTTAAGGATGTGCAATAGCGTTTCTTATATAGACGTACGTATGGGTCAAAACGTTAGGGTCTTAATACTACTTTAACAAAAAGTATGCCATTTTCAAGTCTTCATTATTCTATACACCCCGAATATCCTTTATTGCGCACACCTTTCGTACCTTTATTGAAAATATACACGCTTTGATTTTCGACGATTTTGGATTTGACGATGACCTCATGGATGGTATTGACGCCATGGGTTATCATACCGCTACTCCTGTGCAGGAGCAGGTAATACCCCACATCATTGCCGGCAGGGATATTATAGCCGCCGCGCAAACAGGCACCGGCAAGACCGCTGCTTTCTTATTACCCGTCATACACAAGCTCCTCACAGAGCATCACGAGGGCCACAAGATCAATGCCATGATCATCGTGCCCACCCGCGAGCTCGCCGTGCAGATCACACAGGCGCTTGAAGGTATATCCTACTACACGTCCATCAGTTTCATTTCTGTTTATGGCGGCACCGGCGGCGCACTTTTTGCAAATGAGAAAAAGGCCCTCACATCGGGCGTCGACATTGTTGTCTGCACGCCCGGCCGAATGATCTCCCATCTCAACATGGGCTACGTTCCGCTCGATGGCCTCCGCTACCTCATACTCGATGAAGCCGACCGTATGCTCGACATGGGCTTCTACGACGATATCATCAAGATCATATCCTACATGCCTGCCGAGCGGCAAAACCTCCTGTTCTCGGCTACCATGCCTCCCGGGATACGCAAGCTGGCAAATACAATTCTAAAGAAACCAGTAGAGATCAACATTGCTATCTCTAAACCACCCGAAAAGATAAAGCAGGAAGCTTTTCTCGTTTACGATGCACAAAAAATACCACTGGTAAAACACGTGCTCCAGCAATCACAATTCGATAGTGTGCTCGTCTTTTGCTCCAGTAAGCTGAGTGTGAAAAAACTAACCGAAGAGCTTAAGCGCGCCCGGTTCTCTGTCGACCAGATACAGTCCGACCTCGACCAGGAAAAGCGCGAGCAAGTGTTGCTCGATTTCAGAAGCAAAAGGCTCAAGGTGCTTGTAGCCACAGATATCCTCAGCCGCGGCATCGACATCGAAGACATTGACCTCGTCATCAACTACGATGTGCCACACGATGGCGAAGACTATATCCACCGCATTGGCCGAACAGCGCGCGCCTCCACCAAAGGCGCTGCCTACACATTTATTACTGAGAAAGAGCAATACAAATTCGACAAAATAGAAAAGCTCCTCGGCCACGCCGTAACAAAGGCAACAGTCCCCGCCGAATTTGGTCCCGCACCAACTCCCGGAGCTGCCTCATCTCACAAACCCGCAAAGAAAAAACATCGCAACCTAAAAAGATAATACTCGCATCAGTTACCTGCCGCAATGTAGAGCCGTTGCGCTGCAACGTCTAAGTACTACAACGTCTAAGCAGTGCAACACTGCCATGTCAGAATTCGATATCGCCAGAACATTTTACTCGCAGCTTGGCGGTCTTTAAAACAAACTAAGAGAATTGCGAGCTTTGCGTCCCTGTCTGCCGACAGGCAGGTTTGCGCGAAACCTTTACACTTTGCATGAAAAACTTCACCCACTACTTCACACTCCCATTAAAAATAATCCTCACAAACTTAAAGATCGTAATCCGTCTCGCTTGCAAACCATTTACTGTCCACAACTTAAAAAGCAGCAATATCTACCAGTTGCATTTTCAAGCCTTTCTTCCTTGTTATCCACACAAAAATGTTTCATCATGTAGCGCTATTCGCTACATCACATACCACTTTCAGCACGCCATGTATCTCAAAATTGCCCGTCTGCAAAATGTGACTCACCTTTGTGCCATGAAAGAAGAATTATCATACAGTCAGAAGAGAGAATGGGCGAAAACACAATACACAAAAGAAGACATAAGCATCCGCGACATTGCGCTCAAAGTTGATGCGGATGAAGCTATTGTACGCTCATGGATACAAGAGGGCAAGTGGGTTGAGATCAAACGTTCTGCCCTCACTTCTAAAGCAGTGCAGCTCGACTACTTTTACAACGCCCTGGAAAAAGTTACCAGCCGCCAGGCTACCGACAATTTAAAAGATGTGGAGCTAATGGTCAAGTACACTGCGGCCATAAAAAATCTGGAATCAGAAACAGGCGTATCCTCTATTGTCCAGGTAGCCGAAACATTCACCACATGGCTCCTCCGCCGCGACCCCGAACTTTCAAGAACAGTCACCGCACATTTCGATGCCTTCGTCCGCGAGCACGATATCACACAGGCAAAAGAGATTATGTAGTACCGGGAACGCTCAAACTACAAATACAACACACAGCTTCCGGATGCTGAACGTAATTGTCTCTTATTTTGCGGCAGGCTTGTACCTGCAGATACTCTTCAAATGATCCCGACTGCTCCGTTAGGAGCTGCTGCTTTGTAGCAATCCATTTTTCTCATGAAGGTATGCCCCCGTACGGGCTACCCACCACACTACCCCTTCATAATCTCACCATTCCCCCAAAACTATGACAGACAAACAATGGATAGACCGCTGGCGCTATCATGCCAAAGCCATCTCGCAGGAAATGCAGCCAAACCTTCAGGCCGCCGACACGGAAGTATCACCTGAAAAAAAAATCCCGCCCGCACTCAAATTACAGTATCCGAAAACTTCAAAACATCAGGGCAAAAAATAGATGCCTCCAAAATATTTCATTCGCGCCTGGCGGTCTTAAAAATGAAATGAGGGCATTGCGAGCTTTGCGTCCCTGTCTGCCGACAGGCAGGTTTGCGAGAAACCTTTTCGTCTTTGCAAGATGTTTTTCACGGAAGTAAAAATCACCAATTTATGACAGACAAACAATGGATAACCCGCTGGGGTGGTCATGCCAAAATGATCATGGCCACCACAGAGGTAAATGCAAACGAATCGAAAAAAGAAGCAGGTAAAAGAAAAGCAGAGTTGGAAGCAGAACCGGAAAAATGGTTCAATTATTATTTCCCGGCTTATGCCTTTGCCACACCTGCCGCTTTTCACAAAGAGGCCACAAAGCGGATAATAGAAAACGCCGAATGGTACGAGGTAAGGCTCTGGAGCCGGGAGCTGGCTAAAAGTACCCGCACCATGATGGAGGTTTTTTACCTCACATTGGTTGGCCATAAGACTATAGAAGGTGATCTTATGCCCAAACGCTACGTGCTCCTCATCAGCAACAGTCTTGATAATGCTTGTCGCCTGCTCATGCCCTACAAAACAAACTTCGAATGCAACCGGCGCATCATCCAGGACTATGGCAAACAGCAAACCATCGGCAAGTGGCAGGAAAGCGAGTTCATAACACAAGGCGGCATTGCTTTCCGCGCCCTCGGTGCCGGTCAAAGCCCGCGCGGCGCACGAAATGGGCAAGCCCGGCCGGATATACTATTATTTGATGACGTGGACACGGATGCCGATTGCCTCAACCCGGAGATCGTTGCCAAAAAATGGCGATGGATCGAAGAGGCCGCCATCGGCACCCGTTCCGTATCATCTCCCACTACTATTATATTCTGTGGCAACCGCATCGCCGCAGATTGTTGTGTTGACCGTGCCACAAAGCTCGCAGACTACAGCGAGGTCATCAACATCCGAGATTCGCTGGGCAACTCCTCCTGGACCGAAAAAAACAACCAACAGGATATTGATCGTGTATTGGCTCAGAAAAGCTATGCAGCCCAGCAAAAAGAATACTTCAATAACCCCATTACCGAAGGGTCGGTGTTTAAAGAAATGGCATACAA
>CAIRTW010000218.1 GCA_903881585.1 uncultured Bacteroidota bacterium
CTGGCAATTCTATTGCGGTTCCTCCGTAGGGGAATTTTCCATTCGTCAAGGCTGTGTCTGTGCTTTCAACGGTACATTGGTATTCCCATACTTTTTTAAGTTCGGTACCACCTGGCCCCGGTTCTTCAAATTCGGGTATAGTAGGTAAATGAGGAGTGCCAAATACATTGTTGTTGTAAAAATACAGGTACCCCTTTTTGGATATTTTGCAACTATGCTGCATACTAAACAGCTTGTTATCAACCGGTGTGCTGCCCGGTGTATATGGTAAACCATAGGTATTAACGGTAACACCTTCGGGGTACTTGATCTTAATGATACGGCTTATACTTTTAAAACTCAAATAGACCATATTGCGTTTTTCATCGAAAAAGAAGGCATTGTCATGGAGGTCGTGGTCCACACTTAGGAAATCTGCGGTTTTTCGTACGCGCATATCCGAGTTGCTGATATAGTTCAGGCCACTCCAGTACCAAACCACATTCAGTTTTTCGTCAAGCTCCACGATGCTATTGTATAGCCTGCTTTTATAATACCCAGCACTGTCGTATGCATCTTGTATGATGCTATCTTTAACATATGGTGGCACATGACCGGAGATATCTTCATATACCAAGCCCATATAATGGCCGTTGGCCAGGCGGGTAAAATCGTGGTGGAAGGGTGGTGTTTCCCCGCGTGCAGGATCTATTGCGAAATGCCATAATATTGCTCCATCGTAACTTATTTCATAGGGCTGTTCGCCGGTTATAAAAGTGATGGTACCCTGCGGTGTGGCTTTCAGATCGCGGGGGTAGGCCATTTGATTTGATTTCAGGTCAGTACCCGGAAGGAACCATATTGGTTTTCCATTCATATCATACAGGGAGCGGGAACCATCGAGGAATACATAGCAATCTTTATATTTTTCTGCACTTTTTGTTACACGCAGCCGTGCAGCTGCCGGATCTACATTTGATGTGATCTTAACACTGAAATGATGAAGCGCACTTTTTACCTGTATATTATTATTACCGGTTTCCGTGGTACGCCATGTATATTCGCTGCCAAACGCAGGTACTTCGGCAATCATCCTGCTTTTTATGCCAGACAGGGAGACAACGATATTTTTTTCAAACGCGCCTTCATTAGCTTGATCACCCTTTGCTATTTGCAGCGTATACTTCGCAGCTGAGACATCTCCGGGAAACGAAAAACCGATCATCCGGTAGCAGAGTTTACTGCCTTCCTGCGGAAATATTTGCGCATTGATCTGCCCGAGCAGGCAGGTTAATATTAATAGTGTGCAGGTGAGTTTTATCATATAATAGTTTGGGTATCCAGATATATATTTTCATATGCTATTTATTGGAACAGTGGAATACCATCTTTAAGAAGGGTTTTGGTAAGATCGGCATAACTGGCCCGGAAACTGAGCACTCCTTTAGTGTTCATGAGGTCGAGCGAAGGTTTGTTATCGGTGAAAACTTCTGCATTATCGAGCTCTGGAATTTGCTTAAGAAATAGGGTATCGACATCCACAACCTTATTATATAGTGACAGCGGCATCCGGAGTGTGCTAAAATTCTGCTCCTCAACACTGCCGACAAACAGGGAGTTTCTTTCACTTTCACCTCCCGTTGTGGGTAAAATTCTTGTGCGAAGGCCGGCAGCGGTCATGGTATTATATATAGACCTTCCCGGTTTTCCGAGGGCGCCATGCAGGTAGCCAAAGAAATTAACGATGACAAAACCATCTTTATTGAGGAGTGATCTTGCTTTTTTAAATGCCTCAAGGCTGAGCATATGGGGTGGGGCAATATCGCCGTGGAAAACATCTATTACAATAACATCATATTTTTTTGTCGTTGTTTCCAGGTAGTGGCGGGCATCATCCACCGTCACATTAATGTTTTTTTGCAGAAAAAAATAATCCTGGGCAA
>CAIRTW010000219.1 GCA_903881585.1 uncultured Bacteroidota bacterium
GCGTACAGAGGCAATTAGAAGTTGGCAACTCATTTGTAATCTCGTTACAGCTGTTTACGGTAATTTATTGTCTCAAAAAATGAAATCGACTTTTTGAGGTGCGACTACTTATGAGTTGGTAAAGGACAAGTTTTCCTGCACATACAGAGGGGAGATACATGCAAAGAACAAGGGTGCGGTCAAAATGTATTTTATATCACCCGCCGTAGCTTCAGCGAAGGAGGGTATCACCGCCGTAGCATCAGCGAAGGACGGTATTTCTGAAGCGCTTCCAGGGCAGGCGAATCAGACATTGCCCGTTCCTGTCCCCGGCATCACACCGCAATAAATTCCGGCTCTATTTCTATGTTGTTCAAACCTTTCAGCTTCAGGTAAACCTTAGCGCTTGTCAATACGTCCTGTAGGCAATACCTGCCGATTCTTGGCAGGTCCTTATCGTTCCAATATACACCGGCCACCTGGCTGCCATCAATGTCCGACTTCGGAGATGGAATGCCCAACACGGTGGCAAGCAACGAGAGTGCTGTAAAATTCTTATAGTCACCAAACTTCCACATTTCCATGGTGTCCAGGTGGGCTACTTCCCAGGGCTTTTTGCCAGATACCTGCATGCAGTCGGGCAGGGGTATTCCATTGATGACCATACGGCGGCAAAGGAATGGAATATCAAACTCCTTTATGTTGTGCCCGCAAAATCTGATCTCTTTATAGTGCTTTAAAAAGCGGTCAATGACTTCGCAGAAGTCCTTTAACAAAATTTTCTCATCGTCGTTTACCAGCGATTTCAGCCTCATTTTCCAGATTTTATCCTGCTCATACAAACTGCCAAAACCAATGCAAACGACCTTCGCAAACTCAGAGTATATGCCGGCGCGATCCCCGAAGAGTACTGCGGGGTCTGCGATTCCCTCGGTTGACCCTTTTATGAATTTTGATTTCCTTGTCCATTCTGCCTGCATGGGTTCAGACAATAAACTGAAATCCGGCATTACTGGCACGGTTTCTATGTCCATAAACAAAATGCCTTTTAGTTGCTCCATTCTAAAAGTTGTATATTACATTTGTGGTAACTTTAATTCAAGCGCCATTTAAACAAAATTAAAGCTAACCCTTATTATTTTTATCCATCTAAAAAAAGAAAGAAAATTATGAGCCAAAGTAATGAAACTAATCCGCAGCAGCCCAAGAAGAGCAATTCGATCATTTATTGGGTCTTTATTCTCATCTTACTGGCAGGATGCATTTACCTGTTCATGAGTAAAAATAAAATGGCTGAGGACAATGACCGCGACATGAAGGCCAAACAGCAGCAGATAGATTCTGTGAAAACAGATCGCGCATCGCTGCAGTCTGATTTTGACGCTGCATCAGCCAAGATAGACCAGCTTACTACCCAGAACGCAAAGATGGACAGTGCGCTGCAGGGAGATAAGGAGGCTATGTCAAAATTGCGCGGCCAGATATCTGCTGTGCTTCACAATGATAAGGCCACAAAAGAGGAGTTGAAACAGGCTCGTGACATGATCAACACGCTCAATGACAAGAGCAAGCAGTATGAAGCGCGTATAGCTGAACTGGAAAAAGAAAACACCGTGCTCACAGGCCAGAATAAGTCGCTTACTAAAGAACGGGACTCCACAGCTACGCAAAACGCTGCTATAAAGAAGGTAGGATCGGTATTGACCTGCTCCAACATCAGGATGGAGCCTATTCACCTCAGGAAGAACGGTAAGGAAAAGGAAACAACGAAGGCTAAGAAGGTTGATGTTCTGCGCATCACGTTCGACATCGACGAGAACCGTATTGCAGAAAGTGGCACGAAGCAGATATACCTGCGCATCATCTCTGCCGATGGAAATACGATGACCAGCCCTGCAAATGGCTCTGGTATGCTCAATACTATGAAAGGCGACCAGATGTCTTTTTCACTGGTAAAGTCAGTGCCACTTACACAAGGACAGCCGTTAAAAAATATAATGGCAGACTGGAAGCAGGAGGGCGATTATGGGAAAGGCGCATATACCATCGAGATATATAGCGAAGGTTATAAAGTTGGCAGTGGTACGGTAACACTGAAATAATAAAACAATGATATTTTTGCGGCAACGTACAATGCTACGTTGCCGCTTTTTTTGGCTTTAGATTGGTTCTTAACAATTCCGTAATATAGCGTTCATATTAGCATAACACTTTGGTGCTATTTTTGTTCAACGATTTAGTGAAATTATGGAAGTATTCCCGGGTAAAATTCTGATTGTTGATGATGAACCCGATATAGTCGAGTTCATAAGTTATAATTTAAAAAGCAAGGGCTACCTGATCGCTGCCGCTAAAGACGGGGTCGAGGCTATCCGTAAAGCAAAGGACTTCAGGCCCGATCTTATTTTGCTTGATATTATGATGCCAAATAAAGACGGCATTGAAACTATCAGGGAGCTCAGGGCCATGCATGAATTCGACGATACGGTTATTATCTTCCTTACGGCGCTCAACGACGAGAAATATGAAATAGAAGGCCTTAAAATTGGCGCTGACGACTTTATATCCAAGCCCATAAAGCCGGAATTACTGGCCACCCGTATTGGTTCGGCGCTACGCCGTTTCCGTAAGGATGAGGAGCAGGAGCAAAAGCAAAACTTCGGCGACCTGGAGATCAACAAGACTAAGTTTACCGTTACATATAAGGGAGTGGACATCCTGCTCGCAAAAAAGGAATTTGAGCTTTTATGCCTCCTGGCCTCCAAGCCGGGACGTGTATTTCTCCGCAATGAGATATTGCAGCGCGTATGGGGCACAGATGTGATCGTGGGCGACCGCACTATAGACGTCCACATCCGTAAAATACGTCAGAAGGTAGGAATAGACATGATAACTACGGTGAAGGGAGTAGGGTATAAGTTCGAGATGAGTTAACCCCCTATTCTAAGGGACCATCTCTAACTTAAGGAATCCGGGAAAAATGCCGAAATATTCCCGATACTAAACCGGGAAAGGGCGCAGTGATTTATTTTGCCGTGTTATTAGGAAAACTTACACCCGGGCCAAAGAAACATGCATTCTCCTTTATTTTCCCTTCCTTAATTTTAAAATACTCCGTGTTCCGGAATACTCTGCCATCTGTAGTCCACCCGTTATAGGTTACAAAGGCATCGTCTCCATCCACGATAAGCTTATCGATATCAAACCGTTTGATGTTGACCGCATTTGGCCAGCACCGTTCCTTATAGGTCTTTAGATCAATATGGTTATCATTAGGGCTGGTGAAAGTAAACCCATCAGCGAGAAGTGAGGTCAGCATTTTCCAATCTTTTTTCTCATAAGCTGCATAATAATCTTTAATTATTTTCTCGTTGCCCGCCTTTCCCGCGTTGGTACAGCTGCAAGCCAGGAGCAATGTGATCGCAGATAAGCACGCAACAAGGTTTTGGTTTAATTTATTTTTCATGGGAAATGATTTGAACTGCTTTAAAGATAGCACACTTTGGAGAGATGGATAAATAGTCGATTTGTAGCAACTTCCGGTTTCTGAGAACGGGGATTCGAACCCTGGATACCCTTAGAAGTAACACACTTTCCAAAAAACGATAAAACCCGCTCTTGCAGCGGGTTTTATCGTAATGCGGGCTGTAAGGGACAACTTTCGAACTTTTTTGAGAAGGATTTTACGTCAATACAGGCTTATCAATGATGACAACAACATCCTTTTAGTGGGATTGAATGACGTCTAGACACGGCAGTAGAATTCTCGAATCTTTTGAACTAAAATGTTATCTATATAAAATGTATGAGGGTTTTTCAAAGAAAAAACAATTGCGTACTCAGCCAACCTTAGATAGGTCTTTGTCCTCATTACAATATTCGCTTTTTGCAATTGGCATATTCGGCATATTCGTTTTAGCCCATTCGTACATGCTATCTATTATGGGCAACAAACTACTTCCGTATGAGGTGATTTTATATTCAACTCTCGGTGGTATTTCCGGATAAATGATCCGCTCTAGAATTCCATCAGTTTCTAATTCTCTTAGTTGGTTAGTTAACGTTTGTTTACTTATTTCAGTAATATTTTTTAAAAGAAGGCTATAGCGGTTTCTGTCTGTTCGGATCATATGAATAATACTGGGCTTCCATTTACCACCAATAATATTCATAGTAAATCCAACAGGGCAGTTACCAGGCACAAAGTCTTTGGTCTTCCTAACAGCTTTGTTGTTCATTAGTCTATAATTTTAGCCTATACACATGTTTTGATGATAGGCATTCAGAATAGGCAAAGGTAATAATTTCGCCAAACATTAATCTGAAACATAAATATGAGACTGTTACAACCTGTAAGAATAGGAAGGAAATTACTTAAAAATAGTATGGCAATGGCTCCCATGACAAGAAGCCGTGCAAACATGGAAGGAATTGTTGGGGACTCAACGGTGCTTTACTACACTCAGCGAGCAAGTGCTGGGTTAATCATTACAGAGGCAATTAATATAACCAGTCAAGCCATTGGAAGCCCGCTAACTCCTGGGATTTATAATCATTATCAAATAGGTGCATGGAAAAAGGTTACAGAAGCCGTTCATGAAAAAGGTGGGGTTATTTTTGCCCAGCTTTGGCATACCGGCCGGGTGGGCCACTCGCTGGTAAAAAATGGAGATTTGCCCGTTGCACCATCAGAAATAGCGATCAGAGGGCAGCAGCACTTTACCATGGAGGGCATGCAAGACTATGAAACTCCAAGAGCATTAACAACTGAGGAAGTGTCCGGAGTTGTTCTGGATTATCAGCAGGCTGCTGAAAACGCTATTGAAGCAGGTTTTGATGGCGTTGAATTGCATGCAGCATTTGGTTATTTACCGAATCAGTTTTTAGCCGAAAGTGCAAATCATCGAACTGATCAATACGGTGGTAGCACTGAAAACCGTAATCGTTTTGTACTGGAAGTGATGCAAGCAATCGTAAGTGCTGTTGGTACAGACCGAGCAGCTATTAGATTATCCCCAACGAGCACCTATAATAATATTGAGCATCAAAATCCACTTGAGCAATTTACTTTACTCATTGAGCAACTCAACAAATTACCGTTGGCTTATGTGCACATTATGAAAGTACCATTCCCTGCCGATAAGTTTCCACAATATCCGCTAAACCCAGTCGAGACATTCGGGGCTATGTCGCAACATCCTGTTATAGCAAACTGTGGATATAACCGTGAAACCGGTGAAGCAGCTGTAAATAGCGGGTTAGCTAAGCTTGTTTCGTACGGCACTTTATTTTTATCCAACCCTGATTTACCCAAACGATTTGAGCTTGATGCGGAACTAAATCAACCGGATAGGGCAACGATGTATGGCGGGAAAGATAAAGGCTATATTGACTATTCATTCTTAAACCAATAATTTCCATTTAATATGAACAGAGTATTAGTAATCTTAACTATTGAAACAGAAAATTTGCCTAAAAATTTTCAGGAAATTTTACAACTTGAGCGCAAGGTAGTTGCCGAATGGAAGAAAGCAGGATTCTTAGATCAACTATTTTTAAGACAAACGAAAAATGGAGCAGTGCTTATTTTTAAAGATATTGATATTGAAAAGGCTGAACAATTGATGGCTACGTTGCCACTTTACCAATTAAAAAAATCGATGGATGTTTTCCCATTAATAAACGATGTGGAGTTTTAAACAAAGTTGAGAAAATAATGTGGTGAGCTGGGAAATTAAGAACAAAGCCAAAGGGACTCTTCGAACGACAAAACCCACGCACGGCGTGGGTTTTGCTTTTCTGCGGAGGGATAGGGATTCGAACCCTAGATACCCTTTGACAGGTATACACACTTTCCAGGCGTGCCTCTTCAACCACTCGAGCATCTCTCCTTTTTACTACTTCAATTTACGATTTGGTTGGCATCGTAAGAAAACCCTTAGAGATATACACGCTTTCCATACGTGCCTCTTCAACACTCGAGCATCTCTCGTTTTCCTTTTACAAGGGCTGCAAATGTAGTGATTTCATTCACACGGGGAAAATTTTTTCTGCATTTCTTGTAGTTACAGCCGCAACCTCCCCAACCGGGATACCTTTTATCTCTGCTATCTTCTCTGCTATTATGGGTATGTAGCTGCTTTCATTTTTCGTTTTGCCACGGTAGGGCACAGGTGCTAGGTAGGGTGCGTCAGTCTCCAAAACGATATGGTCCAGCGACACCTCTTTTACAACATCAGGGAGTGTACCGTTCTTATAAGTCACCACGCCGCCTATGCCCAGGTAAAAGCCCAGGGCTACGATCTGGTTAGCCTCGTCAAGTGTGCCGCTGAAGCAGTGAAAGATGCCCTTTAGTTTGCCGTTCTGCTTTTTGCGCACTATATCTATACAATCCTGCGTGGATTCCCTGCTGTGGATCACTATGGGCAGATCGTATTGCAGCGCCCAGTCTATCTGTGTTTCAAACGCTTCTGCCTGTTGCGTCTTGAAGGTCATATCCCAGTAATAATCCAGGCCGATCTCGCCTACGGCAAAGAACTTTGTTTTGCTAAACCAGTCTGCCGCTATGGCTAGTTCCTCTTTATAGTTTTCCTTTACGTAGCAAGGGTGCAGCCCCATCATGGGCAGGCAATTAATGGGCCATTTATCGGCCAGCAGCAGCATATTTTCTATGGTGTTGCGGTCGCAGTTGGGCATGTACATCCGGGTCACTCCAGCATCTATCGCACGTTGTATCTGTCCGTCATCGGCCATCAGCCGTTCATCGTATAGGTGTGTATGGGTGTCTGTGAACATAATGCAAAACTAAATGATTATGGTTACTACTGGGAGAGCAGAAATAAATATACCCCAATGGTACCGTCATTTACACGTGCCTGAGAATAGTTCCTCAGTTTGCCGTAAATTACCCGAAAATCGCACCTGATTGTCGGGGTTTATTTCATGGATAAATGTATATCCTTCCTGGTTCTGCTATTATGTTTGAGTAGCTGTTCTGACAGGCAGCCCGAAAAACAAATAGAAACACTATTGCCCTTTAAGGCAATAGCCATTACGCCATGCAAGGATAGCATTACTGCGCCGAAAGTGATCATGTTGGATACCTGCCCCGCGCCGCAGGTAATTTCCATATCTGATGTACCATCTGCAACGACATCTCAATTTGCTAATGGAAACCCGGGTACATTAACCCCTGCTGCGTTTTCAGTGAATATGACTGTTTATGGTGCCGAACAGGGCCTGTACTCTTTGATCAATACGATCAAAAAAGATAAAAACGGAAATTTTTGGTTTGGTACAGGCGGCGGAGGTGTTATTCGTTACGATGGCAGGGCCGCCACAAGCTTTACTACAGCGCAGGGCCTTGCCTCCAATAATATCAGGGCTGTTGCTGAAGATAAAAACGGGAACTTCTGGTTTGGTTCCCAGGGCGGCGGCGCGAGCTTTTACGATGGCAGGTCCTTTACAAAAATTACCAAGGCGCAGGGGCTTGGCAGTAACAACATCAGGGGCATTGTTATTGATGCTTTTGGCAATACCTGGTTTGCAACCTATGGGGGTGGGCTCAGTATTTACAATGGCCGCTCATTCACTCAGCTGAGCTCAAAAAATGGCCTTGCATCGAATAATATCAACTGTATTTTACTAGCCAGGAATGGCGCTGTTTGGTGTGGCACAGACAGTGGTGTGTGTCGTTGCAACACATCCGCAGCTGATGGGCCGGGGTCTGTTATCACGTATACAACCGCACATGGGCTCGCTGCCAACCGCATACTATGTATCACAGAAGACCGGAACGGAAGTATATGGCTTGGCACAGACGGGGGAGGGGTAAGCTGCTTAGATCCAGGTGCGAATGCGGATACTTCCCGATTAATTAAGACGTACACAGTAGCAGAGGGCCTGCCGGATAACAAAGTCAAAGGCATATTTGAAGACTCAAAAGGGAAGATATGGCTTTGTACACCGGGTGGAGGAGTGTGCTGTTACAACCCGCTTTCAGCCTCACCCGGCCCGGCAGCAACGGCAGATGCCGTACACGGTATGTTTACCACATATACTACAGAACAGGGATTGGCTACCAACAAGATAGAATGTGCCGCAGAAGATGAGAATGGAAACCTATGGTTCGGGACAGATGGGGGCGGCCTAACCCGTTTTGATGGAGAGGCGTTCAAAATAAACATTGTGCCGAAAGGGGTTACTAAGTCTACCGTTACCTGTATCAATGCCGACAAAGCCGGTAATATCTGGCTTAGCTCGAATGAAAGCGGCGTATCCTATTATGACGGAAAATATTTCCGGAACTACAGCATCCCTGGCTTGGCGAAGGATAACTACCTCACCAGTGTGATGGAAGACAGAAACGGCCGCCTTTGGTTTGGTACAAATGCTAAAAGTATATACCGCTGCGATGAACGGCCACGAAATGGCGGCCCTATGCACTTCACTGCTTATTCGGCTGCCCAGGGATTTTCGAGCAGGGTGTCGTGCCTTACGGAAGATACTGCCGGGCGTATATGGATGGGCACAGATGCAGGCGCTGTTTGTTATAACGGGAGATCTGTTGTTAATTATACTACCGCACAGGGGCTTGGTAATAATGCGGTCTGGTGTTCGTTGAGCGACAAAAGTGGCAATATGTGGTTTGGTACATTTGGCGGCGGGTTAAGCATGTTTGTACCGCATCCCGCTGATGGCGGGCTTGCCCGGTTCATAAGCTATACCACAGCACAGGGGCTTGCTTCAAACAGTATTAAAAGTATAGCGCAGGACAAAAACGGCAACATCTGGTTAGGTACGGGCGGGGGCGGGGTAAGCCGTTTCGATGGAAACTCTTTCACAAACTATACCACTGTTCATGGACTGGCCAACAATATTGTTGTTTCTGTATCAGAAGATAAAAACGGGAACATCTGGTTTGGGACCAATGAAGGGTTTGCCATGCTTAGTGGGTATCGCAGATCGGGAACGGCCGGGCCGGGCGCATTTTTGTCCGCCGACAACAACAAGTCTAATAACGATGTTGCTGAAAACTATGTACCCGTTTTTGAAAAATACAATTTTAAGAATGGTTTCCCTGTTAAAGATGTGAATAATAACGCCCTGTATATAGATACCGCCGGAGTTATTTGGGCAGGTTCGGCTGATAAGCTGGTGCATTTTGACTACAATAAACTGAATAAGAATGTTGCTGTGCCACATGTATTCATAAATGCAATACAGATAGGTGGTGAAAAAGTTTGCTGGTACGGATTGAAGAACCGGAAAGTAAACAGGGCGCATGAAAATGCACCGGTAAAAAGAGATGCCAATGTTACAGATTCCCTTGCGATGATCAACGAGGAATTGAGCACAATGGGCGATCTCTCCACCCCCTTGAAACGCGACAGCATGTACCGGAAATTCGCAGGGATACAATTTGACAGTATCACTTCGTTTTATCCGCTTCCGGTAAACCTTGTTTTGCCATACAAAAACAACAATATAACCTTTGATTTTGCTGCTATTGCGCTTGCCAGGCCCTACCTCGTAAGATACCAATACCTGCTGGAGGGCTACGACAAAGACTGGAGCCCCGTAACGGACAGGAGCAGCGCTTCCTTTGGTAATATCCATGAAGGCGTTTATACTTTTAAACTAAAAGCCCGGAGCCCTGATGGGGTGTGGAGCGAGCCGATAACCTACCGTTTCGAAGTGCTGCCGCCTTTTTACAGAACATTGTGGGCATACGCCATTTATTGTCTTGCTCTTGTCTGTTTCATATACCTGATCGTGCATTTTCGCATCGGCATTCTTAAAAAGGAAAATGCCCGCCTGGAGATAATAGTCTCTGAAAGAACCGCACAGATAGAGCAGGAAAAAGCCGCAGTGCTGCTGCAAGCCGATGATCTGAAAAAGCTCAACCTGTTCAAGGATAAAACGTTTTCTATACTGTCGCATGACTTGCGCGGACCCATACACTCGTCCACTGCAATAGTGGGTATGCTGGACGATGGAGATATTTCGACAGACGAGGCTAAGGAACTAAAAGAGGCAGTGATAAAACAATTAAGCGCTACCGGGGTATTGCTGGATAATTTGCTGAAATGGGCGAAAGGGTCTATGGAAGGCAGTGTGTTGCCTTACCCGCAAAGCGTGAATATCTATGACATTACCCATCAGAATGCAACCCTGTTTGAGGAGAGCCTGAAGGAGAAAAATATTTTATTTAAGAACAATGTTTCTGAACAGACGACTGCGTGGTGCGATGTGGAACATATAGATATTGTGATACGCAATTTACTGGCCAATGCCATAAAGTTCACCCAAAAAAATGGAAGCATACAGATAGCAGCAGTCACAAAAGATGGCTTTGTAAGGTTTGCTGTCGCGGACACCGGCGTAGGCATGACCGGGGAGCAACTCAATAAGCTCTTTAAGCCACTGACTGATAACACCACCTATGGAACTGAGGGCGAAAAAGGCACAGGCTTAGGGTTGTTATTATCACACGATTTCATAAAGGCTAACAAGGGGTATATTGAAGTCACCAGTGAATTAAATAAAGGAACAACCTTTACAGTGGTGCTGCCGGTGAGTGGAACGTGATGCTGTACCTGCGGCTTTAAATAGTCTTTCGTCCTGAAATCACCACACGTTGGTCAGATAGTCCTGTTTCTTCATATGTCATTTTATTAGTCTCTGCCGGTGGTTGTTTTCTGAATAAAGGACAGAGTACTCCGCAACTGCCGCAAAATAAGTGCCAAGGTGGTGATGGCAGAAAGAATCTACTCACATTTTTTTGTGGGATTACAAATCCCAAACGGGGCTGTTGGATTTGCAATTCGTGACAGTGGGGGGGCAGGTTGGCTCAGCTATTTGTTTTATATGCAATATCGACGCAGGAAACGCGTTATTTCTGTACTTTTGACCATATAATTAATCCATAGCATCTTGAAGCGTACATATTGTTTTTTAGTTGTTTTTATTCTGTTGGCAGGCATATTAAGGGGGCAGGACAAGCCGATAGGATACTGGGACGCTTTTCTTCCTTACAACTCATCGCTCGGTATGGCTACCGACGGCAGCGCTATTTATAATATATGCAACCAGGGCTTTTATGTTTTTAACCCCAGCGCCAACACCACGGAAACATACAGTAAGGTGAACGGCATGTCGGATATAGGTATGGCTTGTGTGGGATATGACTTTTCTACTTCAATAACGGTGCTGGTATATAAAAACTGTAACATAGACCTGTTCAAAAACAATACTTTTTATAATATTCCTGACCTGAAATTAAAAAACATTGCAGGCACGAAGGCGGTGTACCGTGTGTATACGGAAAATGGTATTGCCTACCTGAGCACGTCGATAGGGGTGGTAGTGATAGACTTGGCCTCGCACAACGTACTGCAGACATACCAGTTTACCGTAAATGGCGGTATAGCGCCGGTAAAAGACTTTATTGGCGTAGGCGATTCTTTTTATGCAGTTACCGGGTCGGGGCTTTACCGTGCAAATAAGAATAACCCAACGTTGCAGGACTTTGCGATATGGCAATTGATGGATAGCAACAAGCACGTCTTCAATAATATAGCAGCAGCAGGTAACGCAATATTCTTATCAAATAGTAGCTCTGTCTATAAGATCGTTGCAGATACCGCCCAGACCGTGTTTGTAACTGACTCCATCATAGAACATATAGATAGCCATGCAGACAGTTTGTTCATAGCTATGTATATATCCAACATATACAGTGGTAAAATCACGGTAATGAACACGGGCACTGGTGGTCTTGTCGATTCAATTCCATGTTCGGGTGTGCCGGTGCAAACAATAAAGCTGGCAAATAACCAGATATGGATATCAGACGCATACCGGGGCCTTGAGTGGCGGGTAGTGGATTCAGGTCGATTCCAGGTTTACCATGACGTGCCCCAGGGGCCGGCCGATGAATTCGCATTTGACATTTATGCAAACAATGGAGACCTGTGGATAGCTCACGGCGGATTTAATGATAAGTATGGGGCTGATTATAACCGTGATGGATTTTCGCACCTGGGCGGTGGCCAATGGACCCAGTATAGCCTGGGCGTGAATCCTGCTTTTGATTCGGTACATGATATCTCTGCTATAGTAAAAGATGAAAAGGATGGAACAGTTTATGCCGGCTCACTGGAGGATGGGCTGGTCATTGTAAAACAAGGGAGCAATACGCTGCAGGTATTAAAGGAGAATTCGATATTCGATTCAAGCACTGTCTACTTTGGCTATGGGGAGAAGCAAATAATAGGTGCGGCAATAGACGCAAGCGATAATTTGTGGTTAAGTTCATACGGTTCGAACGACCTGCTGTATGTAAGAACTCCGCTGCCAGACAGCAGCTGGTATAAATTCATTGTGCCGGGTATTAATAAAGGAGGGCCAATGGTTATAGATGATAATGGGCAGGTATGGGTGGCTTGCGCATATGGTGAAGGAGTGGTTGTGTATAATACAAACAATACCCTGCCAGACCCTAGCGATGATACATACTACAAACTGTCGACCGGTGTGGGAAATGGCAACCTGCCCAGCAATACAGTATTTTGTGTGGCCAAAGACAAAAACAACAATATCTGGATAGGCACAGACAACGGCATCGGGATAGTGAGCAATTGTTATGCGCCGTTTACCGGTACGCCCCCGTGCGATGCGCAGATACCCATAGTGCAATATGACCAATACGCCGGCTACCTGTTTGCGGGTAGTAACGTAAGGACAATAGCGGTGGACGGCGCCAACAGGAAGTGGGTAGGAACGGATGCCGGGGTTTGGCTACTTTCATCGGATGCCAGCCAGATCATATACCGGTTTACACTGGACAACAGCCCGTTGCCATCAAACCATATAGAGAAGATAACTGTGGACCAGGTGACGGGGGAGGTATATATTGGCACTGACCAGGGAGTGGTAAGCTACCGCAGTACTGCTACAGACGGAAGCTCATCTAATTCTAACGTACTCATATTTCCAGACCCGGTACCAAGCGGATATGAGGGCACTATTGCGATAAAAGGCCTGACTCCGGACGCGGATGTACGCATAACCGATATTACCGGCCAACTTGTATTTCGCACTAAGGCACTAGGTGGGCAGGCTGTGTGGAATGGTGTGGACTATAAGGGGCACAGGCCGCAAAGCGGGGTGTATCTTGTTTTTGCATCTAGCAGCGATGGATCGCAGGTGTATTCGGGTAAAATGGTATTTCTGCAATAGAACTGAGTCATAAGTCGTAAGTATAGACCTAGCTGCGATGGAATAATGACAAAAATAAATTCTGATATTTTAGAATCCCAATCCGAGCTATATGCTGCATAAGACGAATGGCATAGTGCTAAGGTCGGTGAAGTATGGTGAGACCAGCCTTGTCGTTACTATATTCACCGAGGTCTATGGGGTGCAGACCTATATGGTGCAGGGGGTGAGAACCGCTAAGACGAAGCAGAACCGTGCAGCTTTTTTTCAGCCAGGCACATTGCTGGACCTGGTGGTTTACCATCAGCCGCAAAAGACGATGCAACGGATACGGGAGTTCCAGGCTGCGTATATCTATAACGGCCTGCAGGAAGACGTGGTAAAAAACAGTATTGTGCTTTTCTCAGTTGAATTGCTATTGCGCCTGCTGCCTGAACTGGGTCCGCTGCCAGATTTGTTTAGTCTTGCTTATGAATATTTTACTGCCCTTGATAAAATGCCGCTGCATGATGTGGCTAACTTTCCGTTGTTTTTTATCATAGCATGTAGCAAAGAACTGGGTTATAATATAAAGGGTAATTATAGCCCCGAGACCCCTTATCTCGATCTGATGGAAGGAGGATTTACAGAAACCGCCCCGAAGGAAGTGTCGCAACTGAATGAAATGGACAGTTGGGCGTTGGGCATGTTAATAAGTGTCAGTGATGCAGGTACAGAGACGCTGAAGCTGATCGAAATGAGCGCCGACAGGCGGCTGCGGCTTATAGACTGGTATGTGGCCTACCTGCAGCAGCATACACAGCATATGGGCAATATGCGGTCGCTGGCGGTGCTGCGGGCGATACTCCATTAGGTTTCTATTGAAAGAGATATTCTGCTTTTTCGATGCTGCCGGGTTTGCCAACGTCAATAAAGATGTTGCCGGTATGGTCATAACCTTTGAGGATGTGTGTTTTTGCAAGATGAAGATACAGGTCGATGAGTGAGAATTTGCCATCGAATGGAATATCCTGCAATACTGTTTGCGACAAAACCTGTATGCCGCTGAATGCGAATGGATCCAGAGGCGAGGCATTCCTGGCCATACGTTCCTGGTTTGTACTGTTGTTGACCCAGCCGCACAAGGTCATCTCTTCATCAAAAAGCAGCTGGCGCGATGAATCTCTTTTCATTACTGCGAGTGTAGCGATTGCTTCGCCCGAAGTGCGGGCGGCGATCATTTTTTCAAGATCAAGGTTTGTGAGCACATCTACATTCATCACTACAAATTCAGCTTCGCCATTAAAAAAACCGGATGCTTTTTTCAGGCCGCCACCGGTTTCCAGGACTTCTGCGCGCTCGTCTGAAATAGTGATGTTGCTGCCGAAATTGTCATGTTCAAAAAGCTCATCTTCTATCATGCCGGCGAAGTGATGCACGTTGACGATGACATCATAAATGCCGAAACGTTGCAGGAAGCGGATATTATGCTCCAGCAGGGTTTTACCATTCACTTCTGCCAGCGCCTTTGGTGCGTGATCGGTAAAAGGTTTGAGGCGTGAGCCCAGGCCGGCGGCGAAAAGCATTGCTTTCATAGGTTCAAAGCTAGTTTAAAAATCACAAGCGAAATTAACCGGGTTCTGTGTGTTCTATAGGTCTCAATGAATTGGTTCTACAATACGGCTTCAGACGCATCAAAAATAGTCATGAGCTGTTCTTTATCTCTCTTTAACCTCCGAATGTAGCGATAACTCCCAATAGCAATTATAAAAAAGTACACAACAAAGAAAAGAGCAAACGCTCCCGGTTGCGCAGGTTTTGGGAATGTCAAGTTAAATATGATCGCAACCGGAAGTATGACCAGAGGTAGATATATCCAGTTTGACGGGCTGCAAACAATGTGTATTGATGATCTGTTTCCTGCCTGTTCAATCTCGCCGTTGATGATAGGCCGTGCCCTCGGATTGTTCCAATACTGTTTTGAATTTATTTTAAATTGCATTTCCCATACAGACCCTTCAAAATACCGGTATGTCCTCATTTTTTTGTCGACAATTGCTCCCAGCAAACCGAACGTAATAAAATCACGCTCCATAACATTTGCTTTAATAGCTTCAGACGCTTCTTCTGCTGCCAATGAGCTGCTAAGCCAGTATTCTTCTTTGGGATACAGTTGTATGGTCATGCAGGGATTGTAGTAAGTGCTTGGTTTTATGTTCGGGAAACGCTGGTTCTTGTTTTGGTGGTATCGCGGTTCCCAACTCAGCAAATAATTACTCATCAAAGCTTCCCCCTCACAGCCTTTACTTCATCAGCAGTTACCGAAGTTCCTCCGTTTCCGAAATTGCCATATACATAGGTGAGCACCGCGGCTACTTCTTCATCAGTGAGCTGCTGTGCCGGCATCGCGCTGTTATATTTCTTGCCGTTTACCGTTAGTTCTCCCGAATAGCCTTTGATCACCTGGGCTATCGTTTTTTCTTTATCAGAAATGAAATCTGATTTGGCCAGCGGAGGGTAAGTGTTGGGCAGCCCTTCGCCATTTGCCTGGTGGCAGGTGATGCAGGTCTTTTTATAGATGGCGTCTCCGGTTACTTTTGCAGGAGTTGCAGGAGCATTTGAAGTTTCTGTTTGGGTGTTGTTGCCGCCACATGAATATATTGCCATAATGCCGGCTATCGCAATTGCTGCTAAGTGTACTTTCTTCATTATTTGAATTTGCAGACAAAATAAGTAAATTTATAAGGACTTTGTAAAAATTGCTTCTTTCTATTATATTACACGAAAATGGAATTATTAATACGGCTTATGGTCAAAAATGCACTGCTTTATTTTACTATATTGATCGTATTCGCGACCTTATTTTCTTGTGGAAATAATGCGGGCAGTACCAATGCTCCCGAATTAGTAAAATACCCGGAGAAAAAGGAAATGATATTGCTTACGGACCGGCCTCCCCAGCTTGAAACGCCTTTAAAAGCATTCAGGGAAGACATTACCCCAAATGATCTTTTTTTTGTGCGTTGGCATATGTCGCAGATACCAACGAGAATAGATATTGATACTTTCAGGCTGTATATAGGTGGCGCTGTGGATAAGCCACTGGCGCTGTCGATGAACGATCTTAAGACCAAATTTGCACCAGATTCGGTGATCGCGCTTGCCATATGTGCAGGTAATTCGCGGTCCACATTTAATCCAAAAGTTCCGGGCAGCCAATGGAATAATGGGGCGATGGGCAATGCAAAATGGAAGGGGGTAAAGCTAAAGGATATTCTTGCAATGGCGGGGATGAAAAAGGGCTCTATTGAAGTCACCTTCCAGGGGCTGGACAGGGGAGCGTTGTCAGAGATCCCGGCTTTTATAAAATCGCTGGACCTAAACCATGCTATGGATGGCGAGGTAATGGTAGCTTATGAGATGAACGGGCAGTCGTTGCCTATGCTCAATGGTTATCCGTTGAAACTGGTTGTGCCGGGCTGGTATGCTACGTACTGGGTAGGTGCGCTGGCGAACATTAATGTTTTAACGGACACATTCAAGGGTTTCTGGATGAAGAATGCATATCGCGTTCCCGCGACGGGACCGAATGAGAAGCCTGATAGCCTGGCAAAGATCACGGTGCCCATATCGACCATTAATATGCACTCGATTTTTGTAGAGCCTGATACCAGTGAAACGGTGACTGCACACAAACAATGCATGGTGGAAGGGCTGGCATTTAATGATGGCACGGGCATCAAAAAAGTGGAGCTTTCGTTTGATGATGGCAAGA
The DNA here is from genome assembly GCA_903881585.1 of uncultured Bacteroidota bacterium. Taxonomy (GTDB): domain Bacteria; phylum Bacteroidota; class Bacteroidia; order Chitinophagales; family Chitinophagaceae; genus Nemorincola. The sequence goes on from CAIRTW010000219.1 coordinate 16,955, forward strand.
CATGGGTAGGTGCACAACTGAATCGGGAACTTGCGAAATATTCGTGGCGGAGATGGAAGTATAACTGGACGCCGGAAGCGAAGGGGGTATATCATTTAAAGGTGAGAGCAACGGACAATGGCGGGCATACGCAAACGGATAAACAATGGAACAGGAGCGGATATGCCAGAGGGTTTATTGAAAAGCTGGATGTGAGTGTGAATTAGTTATAAGTATTTGGTAGATAGTAATTAGTAGTTTGTCAGGAGTATAATTTATGAACAAATACAAAGTCCATATTGTTTTAGTTGCCTGCTTTGTTGGGTTGGTGGTGTACGGTTGTAATCACCCGCAGCAGGAAGTAGCCAAAGCTCCGGAAAATACTTTTACGGTTAAGGGCAGTCTGCGGGAAATGGACCTGAATCCCAGCCCGCCGACCGCGTTTCCTGAGCATGAGGGAAAGAGGGAATTCATCTCATACTGTGCTATTTGCCATTCGCTGAATTATATAAGTTCACAGCCTGATTTTCCGGCAAAGACATGGGAGGCAGAAGTGACTAAAATGGTGGCGAAGTATCATGCGCCGATTGATTCTGTTACTGCAAAGAAAATTGTTGCCTACCTGGTGGCAGTGAAGGGGAAGAAATAGGGTAGCCTCACCCCGGCCCTCTCCCTCGGAAAGGGTGAGGTCGAATGAGTGCCGAAAATGATCATTCACCTAACACCGATACTCAACTTCAATAGTGTATCTCCAATTTTTTACATCTCCCGAATTCCCGATTCCAAGGCATATCCATTACATTTGCTGCAAATTTTAAACATTTATGTCTTTATTGATGGTAGGTACTATGGCGTTTGATGCGCTGGAAACCCCTTTTGGAAAGGTTGACCGCATAGTAGGCGGGTCGGGCACGTATGCTACATGGGCAGCCTCTAATTTTATTAAACCAATAAAAGAGGTGTCTATAATAGGCGGTGATTTTCCACAAGAGGAAATTACGCAACTCGAAGCCCGCGGTGTAGAGTTTGAGGGTGTGGAAGTTGTGCCTGATGGCAAGAGCTTTTTCTGGAGTGGTCGTTACCACCTGGACATGAACACCCGCGATACACTGGTGACAGAGCTGAATGTACTGGCACAGTTTGACCCGAAGATACCGGACAGCTACCAGGACTGCGAATATGTGATGCTGGGCAACCTGGCTCCTGCGGTGCAGATAAGTGTGCTGAAGCAAATGCACAAACGCCCGAAATTCATCATCATGGATACGATGAACTTCTGGATGGACATAGCCCTTGATGAATTAAAGACTGTGCTGGGTATGGTGGACCTGCTGATGGTAAATGACAGCGAGGCGCGCCAGTTGAGTGGTGAACATTCCATAGTAAAAGCGGCAAAGAAGATACAGACAATGGGGCCGAAGCACCTAATCATAAAGAAAGGGGAGCATGGCGCATTATTGTTTCATGGTGATAAGATATTCTCTGCGCCGGCATTGCCGCTGGAAGATGTATTTGACCCAACTGGTGCGGGCGACACATTTGCCGGTGGTTTTATAGGGTACCTTGCACGCATTGACGACATTTCATTTGAGAGTATGAAAGCGGCGGTGATAATGGGTTCGGCAATGGCTTCATTTTGTGTGGAGAAATTTGGACCTACACGCATGAAGGAAATAAACGGAGCAGATATTGATGCACGGGTGACAGAGTTTATCAATCTGGCGAATTTTGAGATAAGAGGCTAGTTGTACTTATTTGATTTTATAATGTAGAGGCGCAATTCTTTGCGTCTCTACGAAATTTATAGAGATATGAAAATTATTCCCGGAGAAATAAAGACTGCGCAACTACATGCATACCTGCTGGGTGCAATAGCGCCGCGGCCTATTTGCTTTGCGAGCACTATAGATAAAGACGGCAATGCTAATCTTGCGCCGTTCAGCTTCTTCAATGTATTTGGCAGCAAGCCGCCCATATGTATTTTTTCTCCTGCCCGGCGGGTGCGCGACAATACCATTAAGCACACGCTTGAGAATGTTTATGAGACTAAGGAAGTAGTGATAAATGTGGTGAACTACAACATAGTGCAGCAAAGTAACCTGGCTAGCTGCGAATATCCTAAGGGTGTGGACGAGTTTGTCAAAGCGGGATTTACACCTGTGAAATCAGAACTAGTTAAGCCATTCCGGGTAAAAGAGTCACCGGTGCAGCTGGAGTGTAAATTGCTTCAAGTGATAGAAACAGGCAAAGAGGGTGGGGCAGCCAATCTTATTATCTGCGAGGTGGTGTGCATGCATATAGACGATAATGTGCTGGACGAACAGGGAAGGATAGATCCTAATAAAATAGACCTCGTAGCCCGTATGGGTGCAGATTATTATTGCCGGGCATCGGGAAGCGCAATATTTGAGGTGCACAAGCCTAATGCAGAACTTGGCATAGGTGTGGATGCCCTGCCAGCCTATATACGGCACAGCGGCATTCTTACTGGCAATAACCTGGGTATGCTGGGCAATTGCACCACTATACCCGTGGTGAGTGAATTGTGGGAGGACGAGAAACTCTCTAATATTCTGAGAACTTACACACACGACGAAACAGCCAAAAAAGAAGCGCTGCATCAATATGCAAAGGAACTGCTTGATGCAAGGAACGTGGAAAAAGCATGGCAAGTATTGTTGTCAGGGGAATAAGTTGCTCGTTGTATTTCGCCCCATCAGGACTGTGTGCTGTGCTTGTCATCGTTCCTTAGGCCTGATACGAACACAATTACTGCATAAAACGGCATTGTCTGCAATTGCTTGTTCATTAACGTGCATTAAATAACCTGGATGGTTATGTGTATCCGCACCCGTTATCCAATAATGCTATAAACTTTGACATCTCTTTTGGCAGGCTGATATTTCCTAGGGCATATACAGGTTATAAACAAACAAATATGAATGTTATGGTGGAGTTTTTAGGGCAATCGCTATTAGGTAATGGGAAGCAATTTATGGATGTGGCCGCATTAGTTCAGTTTATTTTTAATAACCATAAGCGTGTGGATATAAGGGTATAAGCGTGAGTTATACCAATTGAGCGTCAAAATACGGCATTAAAAGTTGCCATGTAGTGCTTGAACCCTGTGATGGATTTTATTGTTTCCTGTTTAATATTTTTCACCAGGCCCGTTACCTTATCTGATAGGTCATCAAGAGTTTTAAAAACC
>CAIRTW010000220.1 GCA_903881585.1 uncultured Bacteroidota bacterium
ATTGGGATGGACTGACATATTTCTGCTTGGATGCACGGTTTTTGAGGGCCTTTGCCATATTTCCTTGCATTTGGTTACCCCTAATTTCCGAAATTCTCCCGTATTTACTATACTTTGTAGTTAATCAGAAGACCCTAATTAAGTCCGTACTAAGCCGATTTGGCGTGATAATCTGTATGGTTGGGAACGAAGGCAATAAATGTGCCGCTTTTCAAATTACCGATCATATTCACCCGTTCCTGTAATTTCCTTGGTGTAGGTACAATTTCACCGGTTTCTGTCAATTCTTCAACATAAAGCTCGATCGCTTCCTCCATGTGTTTACGTGTTTGTTCCACCGTCTCGCCTACAGTAATGCAACCTGGCAAATCAGGAGTGTAGGCAGATGACGGTAAATTTTGTGACTGCCTTTCTGCCTCTTAAAATACCAACCGTCTGTTTTAATGATTGTCAATATTTCTTTAACTTTCGTAGTAGCCTATTTTAAAGTTGACCTTCCGTATTTTATGCTTTCCAACCATTCTAAGTATTTTTTATAAAGGCACAGCTAAACGGTCTTATGAATCTTATCTTTTAGTATACTCGCCTTCGCACAAAATAAAGAAAATCTGAATGATTCGCTGTTCACTATTCTTACCTCATGCCCCATCTTAAAAAAAATCTGGTGATTGTGTAATATTTTACTGCCCGGTGGTAACTAATTGATGAGTAACCATAATTTTCTGAGCATTGGAAGAGCTTTTTCTAGGCACGATAAAGAAAAACAAAGGCGCTATCTTCAGGATGTGCCTTGCTTATACTTCGTCATACGAGGATGCGAAGGACCTTTTCCAGGAAGTGCTGTTGAATGCATGGAAGGCAATGGGTTCTTTTCAAAACAGATCCTCCATCAACACATGGTTGTACCGGATCACTATTAATGTTTGCCTCAGGGCCAATCAAAAGATCAATAAACGGAAGAGCCGGTTTCTGAATGCTGATGAGGTGGCACTGGAAAGCCTGCAGATCTCAGGACCTCACCAAAGATCCTATCCCGAACTATACCATTGCATCAAAAGCCTGAATGAGATCGAACGGTCGATAGTAATGTTGTTCCTGGAAGATATGCCCTATAAGGAAATAGCGGAAATAACAGGTTTAACAGCAAATAACATAGCTGTAAAAATGACCCGGATAAAGTCTAAATTATTTCATTGCTTAACACCGATTTTATGACAGACGAAGAATTGAAGGAAAAATGGAAAGACCCCGCAAACGGGGATGAGGTGTCGCTGAATGAAAGCAAACTGACTGAAGAACTGGACGGCCGCCTGAAAAAGTTTGAGCGCATCATAAAACGGCGTAACATGCGGGAAATAACGGTTGCATCCCTGCTCATGCCATTCATGGCCGCCTGTGCCTGGTTTATGCATCCGGTATTGGCCAAAGCGGGTGCAGTATTACTGCTGCTCTTTTGTATTCTTGTAGTGATCGTTTTGCGAAAGGTAGGAAAAATGAGGCCTGATGATCTTTCTTTGCCAATAATGCAATACCTGGTAGAGTATAAGCAATACCTGGAGAAAGAGAGGAGCTTGCTGAGTAATGTGCTATATTGGTATATTGGCCCATCAATATCAGGAATGAGCCTGATCTTCATAGGCTTTCATAAATATGTGCCGTTGATAATAGGTTTGCTGCTTGGGGTTTTGGTCAATTACATTAACAGGCGGGCAGTGAGGAACTATCTGACTCCGCTCATAGATAAGGTATCCATAGGTATCGACTATCTGGCCGGAGATGAATAAAGATGGAACAACAGACCCTCTAAAAAGGTAAACGGCAACCGGGCCGCTTCCGGGGCAATATAATTTCAAAGTTCTGGGTATTTATTAACAGAGACATAAAACAACAACCGTTATGAGATCATTTCTTTACTTTCTTATCCCCCATCTTATCCTTCAGTATGCCCGTCTCCGCACAAAATAAAGAAAAACAGAACGATTCGTTGTTCACGATCGTTAAGGGGTACATCAACGTGCAAAATGGTGATGGTCTCTACGCATTGCTTGATGATGATTTTAAAGCTAAATTCCCCAAGGAGACATTTTCAGGCGTCCTCAAGAGCGCCCTTTACCCGCTCGGCGCTATTATCGAATCCGGTTTCATCGAAATTAAAGACGGAGTGAGCAGCTATAAAACAGAGTGTACTAATGCTATGTTGCTGTTCAAAATAGGAGCGGGTAGCGATGGCAAGATAGCCAGTATGCAGTTCCTGCCTTACAAAGAGCCTGTTGCTAAAAAGAGTTATACTGTTCCGTCAGACAATCCAATGAAAACTACGCTTGACAGCCTGGTTGACAATATAGCCAGGGCATACATAAATAAAGCAAACACCGTGGGCCTCAGCATTGGCATTACGACCGAAGGGGAAACTCATACCTATGGCTACGGCACTACAGCAAAAGACAACGGCCACATACCCGGTGCGGATGCCATATTCGAGATCGGCTCCATCACCAAAACATTTACCGCCACGCTGCTTGCTTACTATGTAATAGAGCATAAAGTATCGCCCTCCGACCCGATTACAAAATACCTGCCCGATTCTGTGGCGGCCAACAAAAACCTACAGCAGATAACCTTGCAGATGCTCGCCAATCACACATCAGGCCTGCCGCGTTTGCCATCTAATCTTGCGCTGAATGCCACCACTATGGCCGACCCGTACAAAGACTACGACAAAGACAAATTGTTCGCTTATCTCAAAAGTTGTGAGTTAACCTCAAAACCCGGAGAAAAATATGGATACTCCAATCTCGCCGCCGGCCTGCTTGGCACCATACTGGAGCGCGTATCGGGCAAGACATACGAGCAAATGGTGATCGATGTTATCTGCAAACCGCTGCATATGAACAATACAATACAGCATCCTGATGCAGAGCAAATGGGCCTGCAGGTAAAAGCACACAACGATAAAGGTGAGCCGGTGTTGCTGTGGAATATGGATGCCCTCGCCGGCGCGGGTGCAATACGTTCATCTGCCCATGATATGCTGCTATACGCACAGGCCAATATGAAAGAGCGGAAAAACAGTTTATCAAAAGCGATGGAGCTCACGCACAATGTTACCTACGATAAAGAAATGACTATAGGCCTCGGCTGGCACATGGGCAAAACAAAAGATGGCAACTACATATGGCACAACGGTGCTACGGGCGGCAGCAGCAGCTACCTGGCCTTCTCCCCTCATAAAAAAACAGCGGTAGTTGTATTGTCTAATGCTGCTGAAAATACAGATGCCACAGGCCAGGATATTTTTAAGCTGCTGCAATAGTGATTACACATTAGTGTGTGCGGAGAGATGTTGCTGTGCAACAGCTTCGCAACACAGGATTGTTTGCAGAGAAGCACGAATGTAAATATGAACATCAAAACCAGATAAACAATACCAGATAATTGATTTGTCGTGTGCAGCAAAGTGAAGGTGTGCTGCACCTCCCCTCCTGTTTTCAGGCCGGAGTGCGACACGCCTACCCTACCGCAAATCACTCCTTCACAAACTTCCGAACTTCTGTTTCATTGATCTTTACGGAGTATAGCCCGGTTAGCAGCCCAGCCACATTCACTTCCACCTTTGTAGCATTGTACTGCTGGCTATACACCGTTTGGCCCAGGAGGTTGGTGATGGCTATGGCGGTGATGTTTTCTGGTGCAGATATGGTGATCTGCGTGGTGGCTGGGTTCAGGAATAAGTATCTCCTCGCGCACACGCCACACTCCCCTCTTTTTTTCAAAGAGGGGATGACCGTTGCAAGCAACGGTCCGGGGTGATCGGCTCGCGCCTGCGTAAAACCGCCCAAACAAATCAAAACCGCCCTAATACATCACAAAAACACCACTCATTTATCTCCACCCGCAGAAGTCCGCAAATTCAAGACCATTTTTCACCTCAAACCCTTATCCAGCGCCATAAACATACGGAACTTTTTCAAAAAGGGCAAAATATCTCTGGGAAAGCCTGATTTTACTGAAAGAGACTTGGGCTTTGCCGGAAAATATCTTTTTGGAGGTCAGGTGGTTTAGGCCTCACCCTGCATACAA
>CAIRTW010000221.1 GCA_903881585.1 uncultured Bacteroidota bacterium
GGCTTTTTTATAAAAAGTAGCTACATATTCTTTTTCGCTATGCCCCGAAGCGAAAAAATTCTTTAACTTAGATTATGTAACCTTCAAAAATCCGCCTTATGAAGCAAACTGTACGAGAATTACTGGTTACTGCAAAAGTGGCGCAGCACTGGTCAGATCACTTTGACGAGCGGATAGAAGAGCTAATGACATTGGTGAACAAGGTGGACACCGACAAGCAAATAATGGACGCAGGAGAACTGCTAGACGTTTATCACAAAACCAAACAAACACCCGCAAAAACCCCAAGGAAAAAACAGCAGGACTGCTGCGACAAGCCATTTGAATTCCTCGTATTCCGCAATTGATAGAGTCCTTCTTTTTTATTTTAGAGCAAAAAATTAATTTCCGCCAATTCTCTGCCTACTTTCTGAACGCCCTGGAGTATGCGACGGGTTTGAGTTGCAGAAGGTTTTTTAATACCGGAAATATACTGGGTGAGTAGACTTTGATTCATGCCTATACGTTCGGAAAGGGCGGTTGCATTAATCACTTTATAGAATTCAAAAAACTGCCGCAGATCTAACGTTATTTTCAAATCTTTCTCGGCAATCACCTTTCCTTTCTCCTCCATTTCCTCAAAATAAAAATTCATTACTTCTAGCATGTTGTCTGTTAATTCAGACAAAGTACCACCTGTAGTACCAACTGGGTAATCCTTTGCATAGGCAGAGTAACCTGTATTAGTACGCTCCACAATCATTTCAGTTTTTTTCATAGCATATCATTTTATTCCTGCCTGTTTCAAAATTTTAAAAGCTAATCCGGTACCTACTTCTTTGCTTCCATGGTTAGGCACAAAACAGTTCCCTTTTTAGTGTCATGAATAAACCGCACATGACTGCCTTTTTGATTAATGGCATACCATCCATCATGCTTAATAATTTTGATGAGTTCGCTGCATTTCACAAAGCAAGGGTAATGAAAACATTACTTTAATAAGCTAATAAAAATTGGTTTTACCCAACCGACCTGTTCAAAAAATCTATAAACGGCCGCATAGTAGTAAACACCTCCATTGTCTTCTTTACAAGCCCTTTTCCTGCCACTTCTGCATCTGGAACGTTGCACGATACGGTAAAGCTTTTCATTTTCAGGTATTCTATTGCCGGATTATCTTCGGTGTAGCCCTGCGGGTTTGTCTTTAGTTGTTCGCCATTTATCTGGTTAAACATTTTTTTGAACTTCTTATCTTCCACTATCCCGCTGAACTCTTTGAAATTGTAATCAACCTCCTGCCGCACTGCTTTCAGTAGCGGCGCTTCCGGCACCCACAGGCCGCCACCAGCAAAGCTCTTGCCGCCCGGCTCCAAATGAAAATAATACCCTGCACCCGGATACTTGCGGCCACCCCTGCTGAAGAACGCCCCGAAGTGTGCCTTATACGGCGTTTTATCTTTAGAGAACCGCACATCCCTGAATATGCGGAAGATGCAATCTTTGGCCTGCTGCTCTTTAAACAGCGGCTCAATGGTCGCCAGTCCTTCCAATACTTCTGCTACAAAGGCCTCGTAGTCTTCCTTTGCTGCCTGGTAGTCGTCCCGGTGCTTATCAAACCATGGCTTGTTATTGTTCTTCGCAAGTTTTTCGAGAAAGGAGATCGTTGCCAGTTGCAGCATAAGAAAGAAGTTAAGAGCATTAAAAATAAGAATTGTAGTTGGGAATTTGTATTTTGTAATAGAAAACAGCGGGTTGCTATATTTTTTTTGAACCTGCCGGCAGGCAGGCAGGTTTTTATTTTTGAATTTGAAGTATGTTCATCGCATCTCTTTATAACCTTAAAGGCGGGGTAGGCAAAACCGCCTCTTGCGTCAACTTAGCCTACATGGCCGCAAAAGATGGCTTCCGTACCCTGGTCTGGGATCTGGACCCGCAGGGCGCCGCCAGCTATTACTATCACGCCCATGCAACAGGCAAGAGCAGCATAAAAAAAATCATTGAGCACGACCTCTCTATTCATGAGGCCATAGTGCCTACAGAATATGAACGGCTTAATATTATTCCTGCCGACAACGCCACAAGAAAACTCGATATCCTCCTCGATGCCCGGCCTGGAACAAAAAAGTATTTCAAGAACCTGCTCAAGGAAGTATCCGGTGACTATGATTTCGTGTTCATCGATTGCGCACCGGGGTTCTCCAATGTTGCTGATAACATTTTCTTTGCCTCTGATGCGGTGCTGATGCCGGTAATACCCACTACCCTTTCCGTTCGCACATACGAGCAGGTGAAAGGCTATTTTGAGGATAAAGACATAGACCTGGGCAAGATGATGTGCTTCTTTACCATGGCCGATACCCGCAAGAATATGCACAATGACATCATGCAGCAGCTATATAAAGACAAACGCTTTTTTGAACATTATATCCCGAACCTTTCAGAGGTGGAGAAAATGGGTATAAAGCATGCGCCGCTGGAGGCTTTTGCGCCATCCGGTTATGCCAATACTTGCTACCGCGCCCTTTGGACAGAGATCAAAGAAGGCGTGTTGGAGTAATTTTAAATATTGGTGCATCTGTAAACAGTATCCCGGTGTTTCAGACAACAATTGACAAACGTTTATTTTAACCCCGCCACAACCATGTTATCGCGCGCCACATATATCCTTTGCCTGCTGCTAATGGGCTACACCTCATTTTTCTTTTACCCAAGGTGGAAGCAAAGTTGGTCTGAGGCATCAATTGCATGGGATGTTTCCGGCTACTATTGGTACCTGCCTTCCATATTTATCTATCACGATGTGAAGCACCAGGGCTTCAAAGACAGTATCCTGGAGAAGTACGCACCTACCGGCCACGATTTTCAGCAGGCTATGAAACTCGATAACGGAAATTATGTGATGAAGTACTCCTCGGGTATGGCGGTAATGTTTTTGCCTTTCTTCGCGGTAGCTCATATGGTTGCCGGGCCGCTGGGTTACCCAAGAGATGGCTTCTCCCTGCCCTACCAGCTTGGCATACAGCTTGGTGGCTTCCTCATCTCCATACTCGGTCTATGGTACCTGAGAAAACTGCTCCTGATCTTTTACGATGACAAAGCCGTAGCGATCACCCTGCTCCTGTTGGTATTTGGCAGCAACTACCTCAATTATTCATCTATCGACTGTGGCATGTCGCATTGCTGGCTGTTCACACTCTATGTATTCCTGTTGCTGAACACCCATTATTTTTACCAGTCTTTCAAAATAAAATATGCGGTCAGGATAGGCCTGCTTGTTGGCCTTGCTACCCTCACCCGCCCCACAGACATCATCTCCTGCCTTATACCGCTATTCTGGGGCATGGATAGCGTTTCCCTGACTGTAATAAAAGAGCGCACTTCTCTTATCATAAAACAATTCAAAGAATTAATGCTGGCCGGGCTATGCGCTATCCTGGTTATTTCCATACAGCTCATCTACTGGAAATACGTGTCCGGGCATTGGCTGGTGTACAGTTATGGCGGGCAAACCTTTTCATGGAACCACCCGCATGTATTTCTTTACAGTTTTAACTACCGCACCGGCTGGCTCACTTATACGCCAATGCTCATGCTTGCCGTTTTAGGCTTTATCCCTTTCCTGCTAAAGGGTAAGAACAGAGTTGCCGTTATTGTCTTTTGCATGGTCAATTACTACATAGTCTCTGCGTGGGATATCTGGTGGTATGGCGGCCGGGCCATGGTGCAAGGTTATGCCATGCTTATGTTTCCGCTGGCGAGTTTGGTGAGCTTAGCGCTCGACAAAAAAATATTGCTGTGGCTGTTCACCCCAGTTGCGCTCCTGTTTATCTACTTCAATGCCTGGATCACATGGCAAAGCCACAAAGGCGGACTGTATGATGCCGACTGCATGACTGAAAGTTACTTTTGGCGCGTATTAGGCAGGTGGAGCGTACCTGAAAACACCATAGTACTGAGAGACAAGACAGAGCTTTTTGAAGCACAGCCCGTGGACCCGCACCTCCTCTATCAAAATGACCTGCGTTCTGATACGGCTTCCTCCGATGCGAAATATCTGGTATTAAATAAGCAGATACAGACTAGCCCCGTATATAGTTTTCCTTTTAGTGGCGATAATGCGAAATGGCTCCGGGTGCAGGCAACATTTCATTGTGGGCACAAAGAATGGAATGTTTGGAAAATGACCCAGTTCGTGGTAAGGCTCATTGACAAAAGCAAGACCGGTGAAAGAATCGTCAAAGAAAATGTGATCCTTGTTAGCCGCCTGCTTCATGACGGTGGCACCAGAAATATTTCATTGGATATGAAGTTGCCACCTAATGAACATTATGATTCCGTACGCATTCTTTTCTGGAATGGCGATAGCGACAAGGAACTCGACATTCGTGATCTCAAAGCCTGGACATTCAGCAATTGATAACAAAAAAGTCAGGCGCCTCGTATCGGGCGCCTGACTTAATTTTATCTTTCTTCCTCCCTTATGATTCAGGATAAAGTACAGATATAAATTCATTCTTGCCGTTGAACAACTGGTTTGCAGTTGCCTGTATTTCCGCGGGAGTAAGTTTTTGTATGTACGTCTCATACTGCAGCACGCGGTCTTTGTCCTTGCCCCAGAAGATAACGCCTTCCAGCTTATCAGCCCAGTACTTGTTCTCCTTCACATCGGTAAGATGCTTCTCGTGCCATTGGCTTTTTACCTTGTCTATATCCTTTGCCTCCGGGCCTTTTTCCTTTAGGTCTTTGATCTCATCTTTTGCAGCAGCAAGTAATTTGTCAACGTTCTCCGGGCCACAGGGCAGCTGCAATTGTATGCTGTAGCGCTCGTATGGTTCCTTAGACACATTGCCATTAAAACCACCGCCGTATATAGCGCCCATTTTTTCGCGCAGGTCTTCTATCACTTTTATATTCAGCACTTCTGCAAGCGCTTGTGTTTTCAGTGCCAGGTCTTCAGAATAAGGGGTTTCACCGCTGTATATGGCCAGTATCAGGCTTTTCTTTTCCTTGCCCTTATTTACTTTTATGCTATGCACGCCTTTTATCGGGCGCACACCGTTGTCTGCAATCGCAGGGGTATTGTTGTTCTTAGGCAAGCTGCCGAGGTAGGTTTCAATAAGCGGCAAAGCCGTTGCAGGATCTACATTGCCTACCAGGAAGAAATGATACCCGTCAGCGCCGCCGATCTCATTTTTGTATATCTCCAGTGCGCGGTCAAGGTTAATTTTATCGAAGTCTTCCTGTGTGGGGATCACCATCCGTGCCAGTGGATTATTGTCATACAGCGTCTTGATCGTTGTATCAAAATAGCCAACCTGTGGATTTGAAGTCATAAATTTCAGCATCGACATTTGCTTTTCTTTATAAGCCGCAAACAAACCCTGGTCTTTCCTTGGTTGTGTGATATAGAGGTTCACCAGCTGCAGCATGCTTTCCAGGTCTTTCACTGTGCTCGTTGCTTTTATTCCGTCATTTATTTCACCTATGCTCGCTGTCACAGAAATGTTCTTCCCTGCAGTCACTTTTTCCAGGTCTGTTGGCGAGAAGCCACCTACGCCCATTGACTCCACCAGGTCTGTAGCAAAATGCACATTGCTCCTGTCTGCCAGCTTGTACGCATTGGTGCCGCCTTTTTTCACACCGTTCATCAGTATCTCATCGCTTTTGAATGTGGTGGGCTTAATGGTCACTTTTATTCCGTTGCTCAGGGTGTAAGTAGTAGCATCAAATCCATCCTCTTTTATCTGCGATACAACCTTGCCGGGTGTTGGCTTATTCGGCATCAGCTCTGTAGCCACGGCCTTCTCTTCAGTCTTTGTTATTTCCTGTTTAAAGGCCTTTTCTGTCATAGCCAGCAGCTCATTGTCAGATGGCAATTTCACATCGCTTTTATCAGGGCCGGTAACGAGCGTAAATGTATTCCTGTTCGCAGTCCATTCTTTTGCAAGTTTGTTCAGGTCAGCGAGCTTTACTTGCGGCAGGTAAGTTTTGTAATAATTGTACTCATTCGTTATGCCGGGGAAAGGCTCTTTATCAAGGAATGCACGTATGTACTCTTCCACATATTGCTTGCTGTCGGTTGTTTTGCGCTCGTTGTAGGTCTGCTCAATATTCGACATCATTTCCTTCTTTGCCAGTTCCAGTTCACTTTCAGTAAACCCGAATTTGCTGGCGCGCAGCAGTTCGCCGGTTAATGCGTTCATTGCTTTTTCCAGGCCATTATTACTGAAGCCGGCCACTGCTGAAAAACCTTCATAACCATGTATCAGGCTTTCAAAATCTGTACCGGCATATATAAACGGAGGCGTGCTGCTCTGGGCCAGGTCGTTGAGGCGGCGGTTAAGAATAGACTGTGCAATGCTTCTTTCCATATCATTTTTATAATCCCCGGTGGTTACCTGGTAATGTTTCTTATTGAAAGGGAAGGTTATCAGTAACTGTTCGTTGGTTGCTTCCTTGTCGGTCACTACCATTGCCTCCGGCGCTTTGCGTGGGGTCACTTCCACATATTTGCGCTCACGCTCACCGACTGGGTTCTTAATGCTGCCAAAATGTTTTTCCAGCATTGCTTTTGCTGTCTTCGCATCTACATCTCCCACTACTATCACAGCCTGCAGGTCGGGCCTGTACCAGTCGTGGTAAAAGCTGCGCACCTTGTCATAAGTGGAGCCTTTAATGATCTCATCCTTGCCTATAGGCAGGCGCTCTGCATACAGCGATCCTTCTGCCAGCTTAGGAAAATACTTTTTCAGCATACGGTCATCTGCACCTTTACCCAGGCGGCTCTCTTCCAGCACCACGCCACGCTCTTCGTCTATGTCTTTATCGGTAAGCAACGCATTGTGCGACCAGTCTTCTATGATCTGGAAACCTTTTTCCAGGTTATCTGGCTTGTCAAGCGGAACCGGTAATATATATACCGTCTGGTCGAATGCGGTATAGGCGTTAAGGTCAGCGCCAAACTGCACCCCTATCAACTGCAGGTAGCTAACCAACTCGTTTTTGGGGAAATTCTTAGTGCCATTAAAGTTCATGTGCTCCATGAAATGCGCCAGCCCGCGCTGGTTATCATTTTCAAGTATCGATCCGGCTTTTACTGCGAGGCGCAATTCCACTTTCTTCTCCGGTTTATGGTTTGTCCTTATATAATAGGTCAGTCCATTACTCAATTTACCGGTAACAACATCCGGGTCATTAGGTAGTTTTGCTTTCAGGTCCTGGGCAACAGAAGCGCCAGATGCTGCTGCGAGCAACAATATGCACACAAGCATACCACGCAGCGAATGTTTAAATGATTTCATTTTATGGGATTTTGCGCAAAGTAATATGATTTTCCGCAATAGCGATGGTTTTGCAATAATTTAATTGCCAAAATATTGTTATATACCGAAAAACCCTCCCAGCCTTACGACTCATGACTCCGCTAAAAGATTGTCACGAAATGGCAATACCCACTCCCGGACTTACGACTCATGACTTATTTACCCGCCGAAGTTATTTCAACGAAGGAGGGCGACTCATGACTAATACGACTAACTCGAAAGCACCCGTATCATCTCCAGCATATCAGGGTTGATGTAGCTGCCGTCTTTCACTATCTCTGCAAAGGGCGTGAATACCACCTTGTCATTTATTACCCCTGCCATTACCTGCGTGGTGCCCGCCAGTAGCGCATTCACCGCAGCAAAGCCCAGGCGGCTAGCCAGCATCCTGTCGGCCTGGCTGGGCGCGCCGCCACGCTGTATATGCCCCAGCACACATGCCCGCACATCCAGCAGCGGGAAACGTGCGGTGATCTTATTCTTCACTTCATTTGCACCGCCCAGGTCATCATGCTCTGAAACCACCAGTATGTGTACTGTTTTTTTCCGGCGTTCGTCATGATCTATACGGTCCAGCACATCATCGATATTGTTATGTTGCTCCGGTATCAGTATATCCTCAGCCCCACATGCAATGCCGCTGTAGAGCGCTATATAGCCGGCATCGCGGCCCATCACTTCCACTACAAACAGCCGGTCGTGGGCCTCTGCGGTGTCGCGTATCTTATCTATCGCTTCTACGGCAGTGTTCACCGCTGTATCAAAGCCTATGGTAAAGTCGGTGCCTACAAGGTCCTTATCTATGGTGCCGGGTATGCCCACCGCAGGTATAGTGTACTTTTCAAAAAAATGATTTGCGCCCCTGAAAGTGCCATCGCCCCCTATCAGCACCAGCCCTTCTATATCGTGTTTCTGCAATTGTTCATAAGCTTTCTGCATCCCGGCATCAGTGGTGAACTCCTTGCTGCGCGCTGTTTTCAGTATAGTGCCGCCCCGCTGTATGATGTTAGACACATCTGTGGTTTGCATTTTGAAGATATCCCCTTCTATCATGCCCTGGTAGCCCCTGCGGATGCCGTAAATATCCAGCCCGTGATACACGCTCGTGCGCACCACCGCCCGTATCGCTGCATTCATGCCGGGACTGTCGCCGCCTGATGTAAGTATGCCTATGTTTTTCATGGCCCTTAAAGTTTGGTCATCTAAGTTACGCAAACCGCTTTAATGTTTTGTAGTTTTACAGGTACATACAGCATACCTGCAATGCCCCGGGCTTTAAAGATCCTCTTACTCTGCTTCCTCCCTGCCTGTGCGATTGCACAGGACAACTGGCCTTCGCCCGAAGTAGAGCAGATGTACCACCATGCGCAGGACTATGCAGCAATGGGCAATTATAAAGACGCGATTACCACCTACCGGCAGGCAATAGTACTGGCGCCCCACCAGTTTATCCTGTATAAAGAGCTGGGCAAGAGCCTTTATGCATCCCATTGGTATGATAATGCAGCAGAAACATTACAACCATTAACAGGAATGCCGGAAGCGGACGCAGAATGCTTTCAACTGCTGGCAGCGTCGTACCTGATATTGAACCAAGCAAAGAAAGCGCGGATAGCCATATTTAACGGATTAAAACGTTTTCCTGCCTCTGGATTGCTTTATCATGAAAAGGCCGTTTTGAATGGCCTTCCGGGCTGGGGCCTTGATGATTTGCTGGAAGGTATCAATAAAGACCCAGCATTTGCACCAAATTATGCAGCAGCTGCAAAAGCATGCTTTGTCTCAGGAGATCCAATATGCGGATTACTCTACGGCGAAATATACCTCAACATTGCAACAGACACGACTGACCAGACTGAGCTAAGGAAAATGCTCTTTACCGGGTATAAAACTATGTTTGACAACCTAGCGCCGGGCAATACAAAAGAAAAGAAGCGAATTAAACAGCTGTACCCTCACGGTTCGTTTCAAGGTGCCATAAAAGAAACCTATCTGTCCCTCACCCCAGTTGTCAGCGATGGCATCACCACCGAAAACCTCACCATGGTGCGCACCCGCTTTATTATGGACTGGCTGCCTAAATACGGCAAAACATTCCCCTTCTCCCTATTCACTTACCAGGACTACCTCATAAGAAACGGCCTCTTTGATATATACAACGAATGGCTCTTCGGCAATACAGAAAGCCCCGCAGAGTACAAAGCCTGGACAGAATTCCATCCCCTGGAAATGGATATTTTCCTGCAAAAGAAGAAAGAACATCCGCTACAGCCCGTTCACGGCGATTCTTACCGCTAAAAAAATAAACGTTAAAATATTTTGGCCATTCGTATTAAGGCGGCAAATAAACTATTTTTGTCACTTCACATTTTGCATATTTTTTATATCTCATGGGTTTTGGTTGTACTAATATAATGTCGCGAGTGGGTAGGGCCTGCCTGTTAATCATGTGCTTGTCTGTGGGCATTTCTGCTTTCGCACAGGAAAGCGCCGATAAGATCATTGCCATTGTAGGCCGCAACCGCATCATCCTGCAATCAGACCTCGAGCTGCAGGTAGCACAGGCCAAGCAGCAGGACCCTAAGTTCACCGACTCTATGAAGTGCCTGATCCTGCAGCAAATGATCATGCAAAAAATACTCGTAGAGCAGTCTGAGCGCGACAGTGTGCGCATCACAGATGAGGACGTAGAAGGCCAGCTGGATAACCGTCTGCGCTATTTCGTTCAGCTCTATGGCTCTAAAGAAAAGCTGGAAGAAGTATCCGGAAAAACCATCTACCAGCTAAAAGAAGAATACCGCGAAACCATCCGCGAGCAGATGCTCGCCGAAAAGGTGCAGGGCACTATACTGGAGCCTGTGAAGATCACCCCTGCCGAGGTGGAGATCTTCTTCAAGAAAATACCTGTTGACAGCCTTCCGTTTTTCCCGGCTACCGTAGAGGTGGGCCAGATAGTGGTGGACCCGCCCGTAAGCCAGGAGATGAACGACTATGCCAAACAAAAACTCGAGGGCATTCGCCAGGAGATCATCGATGGCAAAAAAACCTTCGAGATAGCGGCAGGATTTTACAGCGAAGACCCCGGCAGCCGCGACAATGGTGGCCGGTATGATGGCGTCACCCGCACCGGCCCCTGGGCTGCAGAGTTTGTCGCAGCAGCCTTCAAGCTGCAAAACGGCGAAATATCACCTATCATCAAAACCAAATTCGGCTACCACATCATACAGATGATAAACCGTAAGGGCGATGAAGCAGACATAAGGCACATACTCATAAAACCAGAAGTGCTTTCCGGCGACTTTAAAAGGGCCATTGAAAAACTGGACAGCATACGCACAATACTCGTTAACGGTAAGATGCCCTTCCCGCAGGCCGTTGGCGCATTCTCTACAGATGAGGCCGCAAAGCGCACAGGCGGTATGATAGCTGACCCCAACACCGGCAACACCGAGCTGGACATGACCAAGCTGGACCCAGGAATGGTGCTGATGCTCGATACCATGAAGCAGGGCGACTACTCCGCCCCACACGTTTTCCTTACCGACCAGCACGAAAAGTCATGCCGTTTCATATATCTCAAAAGCCGTACCTCGCCGCACAAGGCAAACCTGCGTGACGACTACAGCAAGATACAGGAAGTAGCCCTCTCTCAAAAGAAAAACCTGCGGATGCAGAACTGGGTGCTTACAAAGCTGCCAACCTTCTACCTCAAAATAGCCCCTGAATACCAGACCTGCACTATTCTGAAACACTGGGTGGACAACGTTGAGGCCGCAAGCAAATAGTCCTGTACTCTTATACCATTTAGACAACTAACATTTGCATCAAAAACCCACACTCGCGCTTTGCGGTCTTAAAAACAAAATAAGTGGGCTGCGTCTTTGCGAGAGATTTTTTGCGAAATACCTTCGCATGATTTGGCTGTCCAATTGGTATTATACTCGCCCTTAGCGGTCGCACGGCTTTTCGCTCTGATCGCTTACTCGCGCTTAGCGGCCTTAAAAACAAAATGAGTTCCGATAGTTATCTGGATGCGCCTCTGCGCCTTTGCGAGAAACCCCTTTACGTTTATTTGCGAGAGACCCTTTTTCGCGACACCCAAAACGATATTACCTGCCGCTGATCGCCAGGAACGCCTTTCCCATATAGTCAACGATATCCCCCGCAATGAGCGCCTCCTGCGATAGCTCTTTTGCAGCAATATCTCCTGCCAGGCCATGCAGGTACACCCCCAGCAATGCTGCATTATGCGGCTCATAACCCTGCGCCAGCAGCCCCGTGATTATACCCGTGAGCACATCGCCCGCGCCACCCGTAGCCATGCCCGCATTGCCGGTCATATTATACCAGCACTCCCCTTCCGTGGTGATGATGGCCGTATGATGCCCTTTTAATACTATATTGATATTGTAGCGCATCGCCTGTATGCGTGCGCTGTCCACCTGTATCATGCTGTTGGTGTTCTCGCCAAACAGCCGCGCAAATTCCTTGGGGTGCGGCGTCAGTATAGAGCCCTTGGGGAGTTTGCCCAGCAGCTCAGGGTGCTGCGCTATTATGTTCAGCGCATCTGCATCTATCACCACAGGTTTTTTGCAACTGTCTATAAACCCTGCCAGGGCCTGCACGCTTTTGGCATCAGTGCCCATGCCAGGGCCTATGCCTATAGCGCTCATCTTCTCCCACCCCTCTATCTTTTCTATTACCCTGTCCCCGTTCACCAGGCACATCACCTCCGGCACAGCAGCCTGCAACGCGTGATAACCATAGGCCGGTATCAGCGCTGTTACCAGTCCCGCGCCTGCCCTCAGTGCCGCTCTTGCGCTCAGCGTCACCGCACCTATCTTGCCATAGCTGCCACCCACCACCAGCGCATGGCCATAAGTGCCCTTGTGCGAAAACGGGCTGCGCCGCTTGTAAATCGCAGCTATATCTTCCCCGTCTATGGCCTTAAACTGCGTATGCGTGGCATTGATAAAAGTGCTGTCCAGCCCTATATCCAGTATATGTATATTGCCCGCGCACACCCCTGATTCCGGGTGCAGAAAAGTGCGCTTGTACAGCTGGAAGCTGAGTGTGTCCTGCGCCTTTATCATCACCGCTTCTTTATCCGGCACCACATCGGCCGGCAGACCGCTGGGTATATCTATAGCTATCTTCCTGTTCGGCAGGTGGTTTAC
The DNA here is from genome assembly GCA_903881585.1 of uncultured Bacteroidota bacterium. Classification (GTDB taxonomy): domain Bacteria; phylum Bacteroidota; class Bacteroidia; order Chitinophagales; family Chitinophagaceae; genus Nemorincola. The sequence continues at coordinate 12,479 of CAIRTW010000221.1, forward strand.
CTGCCCTATGAAAGCCGCCACCCATCCCTGCACCGGGCGGCTGAGGCCCGTGCCCAGTATGGCGTCTATGATCACAATATGCGCAGGTATATCTGTAATGAACGTATCCTGCTCCACTATGCCCGCCAGGTCATTATCTATAGCCTGCAGCCGCTGCAGGTTGGCCTGGCAGTCGGGCGATATATCTTTGCTTATCCGCAGCAGGAACGCCTTCACCCCATAACCCCGCTGGTGCAGCAGCCGCGCTATGGCCAGCCCATCGCCGCCATTGTTGCCCGTGCCGCACAGCGCCACAAACAAAGTGTCTTTCGCAAAATGGTCCTTTATCCAGTTCACGCACTTTACCGCAGCCCGCTCCATCAGCTCATCCGGGCGTATGGCCGAAGCCTGTATGGTATAGGCATCGCAGGCGCGTATCTGGGCAGCTGTAAATATTTTCATACTTTGATTTCCCAACTCTGCTGAGCCAGGGGGCTAAATGTACAAAAAACAGATTATGATTCCGATGATCGCCCAGAAAGGAAGTACGGAAAAATATGATGGCGGTATTCAGGGGCATTTCTGCCCACTTTTTTGGAAAAAATCTATTTTTTTACTACCAATTGATAATCAATTATCTATGCGAAAAATGTGGGTAACTATTGCTCAATAGTTGCTCACTTCTTGCTCAACCTTCTTTTATTTTCTTCCGATTTCTTTCCGGTTCTCTTCTGCATTTTGATGATACAAAAAAATTGGGAAAGCTTAAATTTCTTACAGAATACGGACCGCAAGAAATGTGCCGGAACACAATAACTGCCATAGAAGATACCCCCAGTTGAGCGTAGTGTTCTAAAATAAAAAATAACGAAATAGTTGGGCGTAGTCTCATGACTACGTCCTGGAGGGATTCAATCTCTGATTGCCCTATTTTGCAAAGTAACCCCGTTCTTCCCGATTAAGCGAAGCACATCGGGAAGTGAGTATATAAACCGGTCTCCAAAGCCTGCCCTGAGGTACCGAAGGGGTCTTCACTAGCACTACAGCCAATGCAACATATACCGCCCTCAATCCCAAACCCTTATCTCCAAAATATTTTACATCATATACCGCCCGCAGCACATGATATCGCAAATACGCACTATCATAAAACTTCAATTTTTTGCCCTCATTTTTCTGTAAGACCTTTGTGCCCGCCAAAGCCATTTTTCTTCGCCCGCCGAAGCTTAAGCGAAGGAGGAGAGCGGCGGGGGGTGGGCCAAAATAGGAAAAAATACACCAAACCCGCAAACACAAAGCTTTGCGAATCATGATTACCAGTGCACAGGGTCGCAGTTTTTTTCTGCTTAGGTCATAGGGAAAACAGTTAATCAGTAAATCTCGATTAACCTGCCTGCCGGCAGGTCTGAGGTTCAGACATACAGCTAACACGGGGTACATTGGGGCATAAAATGCCCCACATCTCGATTATTTCGGACGATACATAACCCGGAATTCTGAAAATTCAATAACCCGCCTGCCGATAGGTAGGTTCCGAAAATTCTGATTCGGACAACTGCCCCACCTGGGGCGTAAATGGGGCAGAACGGGACATGGCCTAATACATAAACAGCTAAAAATAAATGACTTGTAATTTTAAAATGCCCCATATAACCACGTTTTTAATTTATCAACAATAGGCATTGTAACCATCACTCCTTCACAAACTTTACTGTCGCCCTGAGCCCCGCAGAAGAGTCACTTCCACTTACCCGCACTGCATACACACCACCCGGCAAGTTTGAAACATCTACCTGAACTTTTCCGGCATTGAACCTGCCCGTGAAAACCGTTTGGCCAAGCACATTGGTAACAACGATCTGGCTTATCATACTACCTGTTGCACTGATAGTGAGCTGCGTTGTAGCGGGGTTTGGATAAATTGTTATTCCAGCCGGGGCAGCAATTAACTGCAATCCGTTGGTGCAGGAGACCACATTAACAGTAGTGGTGGTATATGTACCACCATCGGTATAGGTGATAACGGCAGTACCTGCCGCGGTACCAGTCACCGTGCCGTCCGTACCTACTGTTGCTACAGAGCCGCTGGTGCTCCAAGCGCCATAGCTTGTGGAGTCCGATAGGCTTATTGCCGATCCCAGGCACACCGTATCTGCTCCTTCTATATGGGCAACGTAAGATGGGATAGCGGGCATCCCATCAACCACTCTTACTACGTTATTATTAAAGTCCGCAATGTAGAGATGCCCGTGGTTATCAGACCTGGCGCTAACCGGATAATAACATTCTGCAGCAGTAGCTGGGCCCCCATCGCCTGCATAACCCATCGTCTCATCCCCTGCTATTGTAGTAATGATGCCGGCAGTATCTATTTTTCGCACGATATTATTGTATAAATCGCAAATAAACATATTCCCTGCATTATCAAGCGAAACACTGCACGGTGAATGGAATACGGCATCAGTTGCCGGGCCGCCATCCCCGCTAAAGCCAAATGTTCCGTCGCCGGCTATTGTGCTGATGATACCCGAGGCGCTTATCTTCCGGATCCGGTCGTTGTCCTCGTCAGAAATATAGATATTGCCGGATGCATCCACGTTCAAACCCTGTGGTTCGTATAATTCGGCAGCAGTAGCGGGCCCACCATCACCACCATATCCGAGAGTGCCGTTTCCTGCTATTGTAGTGATGATACCTGAAGTGTCGATCTTTCGGATATACAAGGCAAAGTCCGAAAAATATAAATTGCCTGCGAGATCAATAGTAATAGCGTTCGGTTGACATTCTGCGGCAGTTGCCGGTCCGTTATCTCCTGTATGCCCCGGCAGCCCGTTGCCGCCAATTGTAGTCACAATACCGGACGTGCTTATTTTCCTTACCCTATAATTTGATTGGTCGCAAACATACAGATTGCCTGAATTGTCAATGACCATGCCACTAAGCACATCGAAAGAAGCGCTGGTAGCGGGTATACCATCTCCATTATACCCCCTGATGCTATTCCCGGCTATCGTAGTGACGATTCCCGCGCTATTTACTTTCCGGACGAAATTGTGACCTTCATCCAATATGTATATATTTCCAAAAGGGTCGAACTGCACCTCTCCCGGTTGGAGCAACTGTGCAGCGCTTACCAGTCCATTATCTCCGAAGCCAGCCATGCCGCTGCCAGCAATAGTACTGATAATACCCGATGCGCTTACCTGGCGAATGCGGTTGTTGTTGACATCAGCCACCAGGAGGTTGCCTGTGGCATCTATGGCAAGCCCGAAAGGGCAGTACATTCCGGCAGCAGTGGCGGGGCCACCATCGCCGGTAAAACCATTTGTTCCGTTACCCCCTACCGTACTGATGACGCCTGATGTATTAATTTTACGTATCCGGTGGTTCAGCATGTCGGTAAAGTACACGTTGCCCGCAGCATCGGCAGTAACGCCAGCAGGCTGATACAGTCCGGCCGCAGTAGCCGCGCCAAGATCACCACTAAATCCTGGAATGCCGCTGCCGGCTATAGTGGTAATGATACCTGCTGCACTCACTTTGCGGATACGTGAATTCAATTCATCTGCAATAAAAATATTGCCTGAAGCATCGGCAAATACCCCTGTGGGGGAATTGAGCATTGCAATTGTAGCCGGACCGCCATCGCCACTGTAGCCGCCAATGGCCGCGCCTGCATACCGGGTAATTATGCCACTTGTATTTACTTTGCGAATGCAGTGATTATGGGCATCCGCGATGTATAAATTGCCTGCGGCGTCAATTGCAATTTCGGTCGGGCCAAACAAATGTGCTGCTGTTGCAGGGCCACCGTCGCCAAAGTAGCCGCCTGAGCCCGATGTTCCGGCAATGGTGCTGATGATGCCACTCGTATTTATTTTACGTACACATTGGTTGCCACAGTCCGCTATATAAATGTTGCCCGCGGCATCTACGGCTACTCCTGTGGGCGCATTTATTTCAGCAGCAGCCGCGCTGCCACCGTCACCGCTAAAGCTTGCAGTGCCATCCCCTGCAATGGTGGTAATAACGCCGGCCGCGCTTATCATACGGATACGGTTGTTTCCTTTGTCGGCAATATACTTATTGCCAGCAGCATCGATAGCTACACCCGAAGGCAGACTTAACAATGCCATCGTAGCTGATCCGCCATCGCCGGCATAAGTGGCAGCATTATTACCTGCAAACGTGGTGATGATCTGCGCACTGGAAAATAAGGGCAGAAAAACGAGTAAGGTGAATAGTTTTTTCATGAGGTTGGTAATTAATAAATAAAAGTAGTTATTTAATTTTAATTTCTATCTTTAAAAGCCGGATTCAGCACAAAAAAAGCTCCCGGAAAACCGGGAGCCCTTTCAAAAAATATTGATTGAAAATTAAGCGCTTGTTTCTTCAGTGCTTTCTTCAGCAGCGGGTGCTTCAGGAGCTTCTGTTGTCGCTGCTGCAATGGGAGCTGCAGTTGTTTCAGTAGCTTTCTTAGCGCCAGAGCTTCTGCGGCTGCTGCGGCGAGTTTTCTTCGCTGCTGCTGCTTCTGCGTCCTTACCATAGATCTCGTTGAAGTCAACCAGTTCTATCATAGCCATGTCAGCAGCATCACCGGCGCGGCGTGGCAACTTGATGATACGTGTGTAACCACCCGGGCGGTCGGCAACCTTATCACCTATTACGCCAAACAATTCCTTGATGGCTTCTTTGTCCTGTAGGTGGCTGAATACCATACGGCGGTTGTGCATAGTATCTTTCTTGCTGCGGGTAATGATAGGCTCGGCATATACACGCAGTGCTTTAGCCTTGGCCAAAGTAGTGGTGATGCGTTTGTGCTCTATTATCTGGCTCGTAAGGTTGGCCAGCAGCGCAGCCCTGTGTGAGGCGGTGCGGCTTAAATTCTTGATCTTGTCTCCGTGACGCATGACATTTGTGTTTTAAACTCCCCCATACCGTTCTAGGTTATGGAGTCTTGGTTAATTAATTCCCCCATACCGTTGTCAAGGAATTATGGGGCTTGGTTATTAAATCCCCATACCGTCTGGGTTATGGGGCTCTGTGAAAAAATGAAAAATAAAAATCCAAATTCCAATTTCTGGAAATGGACAAAAAAATAAGGTCAAAAATCACAAACTTGGAGTTTGGATTTTTGACCTTGGAATTTAGTTATTGTCTTCTCCCCTGCGGAATTTGTTGATGTCCATTCCGAAGTGCAGGCCGCGCTCATGGAGCACCTGCTCTATTTCAGACAGTGACTTCTGTCCGAAGTTGCGGAATTTCATCAGTTCTTCCTGGGTATATTGTACCAGTTCGCTGAGTGAGTTGATCTTAGCTGCTTTCAGGCAGTTGAACGCACGTACAGAAAGCTCAAGGTCTTCCAGCGGCGTGTTCAGCACCTTGCGTACCAGCAAAGTTTCTTCGTCAACTATTGTTTCTTTTTCTTCGCGCTTGGTATCCAGGGAGATGTTCTCATCAGTGATGATCATCAGGTGCTGAATGAGTATACGCGATGCTTCTTTTACAGCTTCTTCAGGATGAATGGTACCATCGGTATTCACTTCCATGATCAGCTTTTCGAAGTCGGTGCGCTGCTCTACGCGGGTATTTTCGATCGTGTACTTAACGTTCTTGATCGGGGTGTAGATAGAGTCGATAGCTATCAGGCCCAATGGTGCGTCTACAGGGCGGTTTTCCTCAGCAGGAACATAACCACGTCCTTTGCCGATGTGCAGCTCCATATGGAAGCCAGCGCCAGCCTGCAGATTGCAGATAACCAGGTCAGGGTTCATCACCTGGAAGTTAGGCAGTGATTCACCTATCATACCTGCAGTGAACACTTCCTTGCCCTTGATATTAAGCTCTATTTTCTCACCTGCGAAGTCAGATACATCACCTATTGCTTTGAGGCGCACCTGCTTCAGGTTAAGGATGATCTCAGTAACGTCTTCCAGCACACCTTTCAGTGTAGCAAACTCATGGTCTGCACCTGGAATGCGGATAGCGGTGATCGCAAAGCCCTCGAGTGAGGACAGCAATACACGGCGTAAAGCGTTACCAATGGTAACGCCATAACCCGGCTCCAGTGGGCGGAATTCGAACTGCGCTTCGAAATCAGTTGTTTTCTGCAGCGCTATCTTGTCCGGTTTTTGGAAATTCAATATGGCCATATTGATCTTTTATTTGAATTTGTGATTTACTATTTTGTTACTAAAATTGTTCCGGGCTTGTTATTAAAGGGTTGATAATTATCAGCCCCCCTACCCATTCATTATTACTTAGAATACAACTCAACAATCAGCTGCTCCTTGATGTTCTCAGGAACTGATTCACGTTCAGGGTGTGCCAGGTAAGTGCCTTTCATATCCCTTTCGTTCCACTCTACCCAGTTGATGCGTGTATTCTTACCACGGATCATGCCGGTTACGGTGGTATTTGCTTTGCTCTTAGGTTTCAGTTCTATTACATCACCTGGCTTCAGGCTGAAAGATGGTATGTTCACCACTTCGCCGTTAACCATAAGGTGCTTATGAGATACCAGCTGGCGTGCTGCCGGGCGGGTAGGTGCGATACCGAGACGGTAAACGGTATTGTCAAGGCGTGCTTCGAGCAGCTTGATAAGGTTCTCACCGGTTGCCCCCTTCAGGCGGGCTGCCTCTACGTATGTATTGGCGAATTGTTTTTCAAGCAGGCCATAAGTGTACTTGGCTTTCTGCTTTTCCTTCAGCTGCACTGCATACTCGCTGGCTGTTTTGCGCTTGCGGGTAGGGCCGTGCTGGCCGGGAGGGTTGCTGTTCTTGCTAAGGCTCTTGCCTGATCCGAGGATCGGTTCTCCGAATATGCGGCAGATCCTGTTTTTGGGTCCTGTATAACGTGCCATTACGATTTTTTGTTTTAGCCGCTCCGTCTCATTAAAATCGTTAAAATCCGATCCGGAACGGCGTTGTTATGAAAATTGTTTACTAAACTTATATGCAAGTGGCAGCTGCATACTGCAACTGCCAGCTAAAACTATACTCTCCTCTTCTTAGGAGGGCGGCAGCCATTGTGCGGCATAGGTGTAACGTCCTTGATAGAAGTTACTTCGATACCGGAATTGTTCAGAGCGCGGATGGCGCCCTCACGGCCTGACCCTGGTCCTTTTACATACACATCGGCACGCTTCATGCCTGCATCAGAAGCTACTTTAGCACAATCCTGGGCTGCAACCTGCGCTGCATAAGGAGTGTTCTTTTTAGAGCCACGGAAACCCATCTTACCAGCTGAAGACCAGGAGATAACCTGGCCAGCCTTGTTGGTGATGCTGATAATGATGTTATTGAATGTTGCACTTACATGTACATCGCCATGTGTGTCGATCTTTACGATCCGCTTTTTCGCTACTGTTTTTGCGGACGCCTGTTGCGTTTTTGCCATTTTACTTTTAAAATAAGGTAGTCAATAAATGTTAAAAAGGTAAATGGGCAATTGGTTAAAAAGTAGAACTTATTAACCTCTTGACCTTTTAACTTCCCCCATGCCACTCCTCCCCGGTACACCCACACGGATCCGGCAGCGGCACAGTGATTATTTCTTAGGTGCTTTCTTCTTACCTGCTAC
>CAIRTW010000222.1 GCA_903881585.1 uncultured Bacteroidota bacterium
ATGACTTATGACTTATGACTCACGACTCACGACTAAATAAAGACATCTACAATAAGCTATGTGCGCAAAATAGATCGGTGCCACTGTTTGAAAAACCATGGTGGTTGGATTTGGTTTGTGAAAAGTGGGATGTCGCAGTTGCTAAAAAAGGAGAACAGGTCACCGGTGCGTGGCCTTACCCTATAGAGAAGAAGCTGGGCGTGAATCTTTTGCGTACACCTGTATTAACACCATACATGGGCCCGTTGGTTTTATTCCCCGCCGATCTCAAAGAAAGTAACTTGGACAGCTTTGAGCATGAAACAGTCGCCGAGTTGTTAAAACAAATGCCTGCAGCAAAGGTCTGGAACCTGGCACTTCAGCCGGGTATGAAGCAAGCCGGATTGTTTAAGAAACATGCGCTCGAAACAAAAGTGCAACAAACATTTTTGCTCGAGCTCATTGAGGATGAGCAAACCCTGTTTCTGAACATGAAAGATGCTACCCGCCGCAATATTCGTACTGCGGAGAAAGAGGTTACCGTCACCAATTCGCCTGCGCACTTAAAGCAATTGTATGAATTTCAAAAGAATACCTTGTCAAAAAAAGGCAAGTCGCTGAACTGTTCATTTGAATACATGCAGAAAATAATGGACGCATGCATCACCCACGATGCCGCTGCTTTGTGGACGGCAACCGACAATACCGGTAAGATCCACGCTATAGTTTGGCAAGTATGGGATGAAGAGCGCAGCTATTACTTCATGGGTGGTCAAAATCCTGATGCCAATAGTTACCGGGCCATGTCATTGTTATTATGGCACACAATAAAAGAAGCCAAAGCAAGAGGCAACAATATATTCGACCTCGAAGGCAGTATGGACGAAGGGGTTGAACGTTTTTTTAGAAATTTTGGAGGAGATCGTGCCCTCTATATGATATTGATGAAGAATACCTCTCTGAGGTGGAAACTGAAGCAGGCTATTTTAAAATAAACCCGGATAACCTCCGGAAATATAGATCTTTGAAATTTATGGCTAACCCTTATTCAGGGTTTCAAGCGCATTTTTTGCGGCCACTTGCCCGGCTTCTTTTTTATTATAGCCGGTTCCTGTAGCTACGACTTCGCCGTCCAGCACTATGCCAACTGTAAAAAGCTTTCGTGTGCCTTCCATTTTTTCATCGATGGTATCGAAAGTGAGTATGCGATTACTGCGTTGTGCCCAGCTCAGTAGCTGGTTCTTAAAGTTGGTATCCGTGCTCTCCATAGTGTCGAGATCAATATAAGAACGGATAATTTGATTGAGAATGAATTTGCGTGTTTTTGTAAATCCCTGGTCGAGGTAAACTGCGCCAATAAGGGCTTCGAGTGCATTTCCGAAGATGTGGCTGCGGCTAAGGCCCCGATCATTTTGGTTGTACTGGACCATTTTGTTGAGCCCCATGCGAAGAGCTACATTGTTCATTGTCTCGCGCCGCACTATTTTTGAGCGCAGTTCGGTCAGGTAGCCTTCGGGTTGATAAGGATATTTCTTGAAAAGGTATTCAGCAACTATCGCACCGAGAATGGCATCACCAAGAAATTCAAGCCGCTCATTGTTGTCGGATATTTCTTCCGGCCGGGAACGGTGCATGAGAGCTATGCGGTAATAAGCAATATGGCTCGGGCTGAAGCCTAACAGGTGTTCTAATTGCAGTAACAACTGCTTGTCTGGTGAGGATGAGTTTAAGATGCGATTGATGAAGCGCCGCAAAACTAATCAGA